>NZ_SOGZ01000031.1:0-175445 GCF_004403145.1 Cryobacterium sp. TMT1-62
TTTGAAACTGACAGAACAAATCATTACTGACTTGCTTTGTTGTTTAAATGTTTTCCAAAGGAATCTCTTCCGCGGTACCCCCTAGAAAGGAGCCCTACGGCCGAGGTTTTTGGCATTTGACATTGTGCACGCTGTTGAGTTCTCAAGGATCGGACGCACTCGACTTCAAACCCCACAGGGGCTGTCGCTTCGAGGCAACCTGTAAAACTTACCCACCCGACTAATCTCTGTCAAATCACGGAAAGCAGCCGATTCCGAGTGCGCCAAAGCGACTCGAAATCATCTACATACGCGACCTGACGACCAGCCGAAGAGAGATATTATTTTGGTTTAAACCCGAACATTCCCTAGTCGGGAGGATATTCGAGAAGAAACTAAATCTTCGTCCCACTTGAGGCCGGGAAGCTCTGCGGCTTTCCGCACCTGTGGGGTGACTAGAGAGACATTACGGTGAATTCTGGGGGTGCGCAACTCCCTCCCGCATCCCGGGCGTGTCGGCTCCGGCGCCCTGGCGGAAGCCCCCAGGTGCGGGCCTCACGGCGGTCCGGCGCGTCTCAGCGTCCGGTCGAGACCGTGACGGTGAACTTGGCGTTCCGACCGACCTGGTGTGTCGGCCCGACCAATCGCGTCAGCGCGGGGCGATAACCGAGGTGGGTGTTCCACACACTCCACAGTTCACCACCGGGCTGCAACACTCGTCCGGCATCCTCGAACAGTTTCAGGGCTATGCCGGCATGGACCGACGAGCCGATGTGAAAGGGCGGGTTCAGCACAATCAGTTCGGCCGAGGCATCCGGTTGGCTCTGGAGCGCGTCATCCCGCACGACCGTGACCCGGTCGGCGAGCGCATTGGCCACCATGGTGGCCCGCGCGGAGGCGACGGCCGCGGCCGACTGGTCGGTGGCGGTCACCCGCAGGGCGGGACGGCGTCGGGCGAGGGTGGCGGCGAGCACCCCGGTGCCGCAGCCGAGGTCGATGGCGCTCCGAGCATCCGTTTTCATCCGATCAAGGAACTCAAGCAGGTAGCGCGTTCCGATATCGACGGTCGCGCCGGCAAACGCAGCCCCGTGGGCGCAGATCGTGAGTCCCAGGTCGGCGTGCTCCACAGAATTCGGCCAGGTGGACACCGTCGGCTGAGTTGCGGAGGCAGTCGGAGCCGCTGCCCTGAGTACCCGCGACTTTTGCCGGGCCGACGAGACCTGCAGCTCGCCGAAGTGCCGGCGGAGCACCGCGTTCATGGTCGGCGTCATGTGCTTGATGCGTCCGCCGGCGATCACCACCACATCCGGTGCCGCGAAACGACGGATGGCGTCGGCGAACTCATCGAGCGCCGTCAGACTGCGCGGCAGCTGGATCAGTACCACCCGCGCGTTCGTCAGCAGTTCTTCGCCCAGGATGAGGGAGCGGTAGGAATCGGCGAGTCCAGCGTCGGCCGCATTCAGGGTGAGGGCCAACTCCCCAGAGAGGACATCCTGGTGCACCCGGATTCCCCGGGCCCCGGCCAGTGCGGCCGCGCCCAGGGTGAGAGCGCCATAGCGGTCCTCGATCACCACGACCTCGCCGGATCCTGCCTCGGCCAGCACGCCGGCCGCCTCGTCGAGGATCAGGCGGTCGCTCGCATCCACGGCGAAGAGATTGTCCGCTTCCACGTCGGGGAAACGCCTCAGGCGGTCAAAGGAAAAATCAGGCATTGCCTCAGGCTAGCCCGCAGGTGCGGCTACTTCTCGTCGCCGATCGGGCGGGAACCCAGGGGGCGCCAGATCACGATCTGGTTGGACCGGCGCGTGCGCGTACCGGCCCGCATCGAGATGACCTCACCGGCCGAGCCGGCCGCGAAGACGCGGCGGCCCGGACGGTTGAGCAGTTCATCGGCCAGCGCAGACTCCAATTCGCGCAGCCGCGATTCGAGCGTGCGCACGTGGTCCTCGAGGTCAATGATGCGACGGATCCCTTCCAGGCTCACACCCTCGGCACCGAGCTCCGCGATCTCGCGGAGCTTGGCCACATCCCGCATCGAGTACCGGCGAGACCGACCGGGGGTGCGGTCGGGACTCACCAGCCCCAGGCGATCGTATTGGCGCAGCGTTTGCGGGTGCATGCCCGCAAGCTCGGCGGCCATCGAGATTACGAAAACCCGGGTGTTCTCGTCCACCGTCAGTCTCTCGCCTTCGCGAGGAGTTCGTCGCGCGGATTCTCCTTCGGCAGTGCTTCCGCGAAGGCCGCGAGTTTCTCTTCGGCGTCCTTCGACAGATGAGACGGAACGGCAACCTGAACCTCCGCCAGCAGGTCCCCGGTGCCCTTGGGCGTCACGACGCCACGCCCCTTGACGCGCAGCACGCGCCCGCTCGGGGTGCCCGGGGCGATGCGCAGTTTGACCGGCGCTCCGCCCAACGTCGGCACCTCGATAGTGGCGCCGAGCGCGGCCTCGACGAACGTGACCGGAACGGAGACCCGCAGGTTCAGCCCATCGCGTTCGAAGACCGGGTGCTTGCGCACGTTCACCGTGAGTACGATGTCGCCGGACTCGCCGCCGTCAGGGCTGTGCTGCCCCTGGCCGCGGAGCTTGATCTTCTGCCCGTCGGCCACCCCGGCCGGGATCTTCACCTTGATGGCGCGGCCATCCTGCGTTTGCAGGGTGATCTGGTCACCGTGCGTGGCCGTGATGAAGTCGACCGTTGTCGACGCGATCACGTCGCGGCCGCGAGTCGGCCCGCCGTAGCCGCGGAACCCGCCGCTCGAGGTGCCGAAACCGCCGCCACCCTGACCGCGGCCGAACATGCCGCCGAGGAGGTCGTCGAAACCGCCCTGCTCATAGGAGTAGCCGGGCTGTTGTTGCCGCGCGCCCCCACCGAACATGCCTCCGAAGACATCATCGAAGCCTCCGGCCTGCCCGCCACCGGGGCGCGGGGCGGTGAAGCGGGCCCCACCGCCCATCGCGCGCACAGCATCGTATTCCTTGCGTTGGGCAGGGTCACCGATCACCGAGTGTGCCTCGCTGATCTCCTTGAACGTCGCCTCGGCCGCAGGGTTGCCCGGATTGGAGTCCGGGTGATACGTGCGGGCGAGCTTGCGATAGGCCTTCTTCAGCTCGGCCGGGGTGACGTCCTTTGACACACCCAGGACCTTGTAAAAGTCCTTATCGAACCAGTCCTGGCTAGCCATCGCTCGGTACCTGCACGACGACCTTGGCCACGCGCAGGAGCGACGAGCCGAGGAAGTAGCCGGTCTCGATCACGTCACCGACGGTCTCCGACTCGATGCCCGCGGTGGGCAGCTGGAAGATCGCCTCGTGGATGGTCGGATCGAACGGTTCGCCGACCGTGCCGAAGGACTTCACGCCCAGGCGCTCGACGCTCCCCCGCAGTTTCGCGGCGATCGTGCTGAACGCCGAGTCTTCGACCAGGTCGCCGTGCTTCTCAGCGCGGTCGAGATCGTCGAGCACGGGAATCAGGCCCTTTACGACATCCACGGTGACGCGCTCACGCTCGACCTCGCGGTTGGCCTCGGTGCGGCGACGGTAGTTGGCGTACTCCGCGGTGACCCGCTTGAGGTCGGCGAGGTGCTCGCTCGTGGGCTCGTCGACTTCCCGCGTGGCGGCGTCCAGGATGTCTTGGACCGTCAGCTCGTCCTCTTCGATACCCTCGGCGGACGCCTCGTCGATGTCCTCGACACTCACACCTTCGGCTTCCGCCTCGGCGTCGGTCCCGGGGGCACCCTCAGTGGATGCCCCCTCGTCAAACGGCTCGTCGCCAGGACGCTTGTTGTCGTCTGCCATTACTTCTTGGCCTCGTCTTCGTCGTCGACGACCTCGGCGTCAACCACGTCTTCGTCGGAGCCGGCCGCGTCGGCGGTCGGCTCGGAGTCGGTTGGGGCACCGGCCGCGGCATCCGCCTGGCTGGTCTTGTAGATGGCCTCGCCGAGCTTGCCCTGGCTCTCGTTGAGCTTGTCGAAGGCCGTCTTCACGGCCGCATCGTCGTCGCCGACGAGAGCGGCCTTGAGGGCGTCGACGTCGGCCTGAACCTCGGACTTCACGTCCTCGGGCAGCTTCTCGTCGTTCTCCTTGATCAGCTTCTCGATCGAGTAAGCGAGCTGCTCCGCCGTGTTGCGGGTCTCGGCTGCCTCGCGACGGCGCTTGTCCTCGGCGGCGTGCTCTTCGCCCTCGCGCACCATGCGCTCGATGTCTTCCTTCGCGAGCGAAGATCCGCCCGTGATGGTCATCGACTGTTCCTTGCCGGTGCCCTTGTCTTTGGCAGACACGTGCACGATGCCGTTGGCGTCGAGATCGAAGGTAACCTCAACCTGCGGGATGCCGCGCGGGGCCGGCGCGATGCCGGTCAGCTCGAACGTGCCGAGGTTCTTGTTGTCGCGGGTGAACTCGCGCTCGCCTTGGAAGACCTGGATCGCGACGGACGGCTGGTTGTCGTCGGCTGTGGTGAAGGTCTCGCTGCGCTTGGTCGGGATGGCCGTGTTGCGCTCGATCAGGCGCGTCATGATGCCGCCCTTGGTCTCGATGCCGAGGCTCAGCGGGGTGACGTCGATGAGCAGGACATCTTTGCGCTCACCCTTCAGCACGCCGGCCTGCAGTGCGGCGCCAACGGCGACGACCTCGTCCGGGTTGACGCCCTTGTTCGGGTCCTTGCCACCGGTCTCGGCCTTGACGAGCTCGTACACGGCGGGCATGCGGGTGGAGCCACCGACGAGAACGACGTGGGCGATATCTTCCACCTTGACCCCGGCTTCACGGATGACGTCCTGAAACGGCTTCTTCGTGCGGTCGAGCAGGTCTTCGGTCATCTTCTCGAACTGGGCGCGGGTGAGCGTCTCGTCGAGGTTGGCCGGGCCATTCTCGGTCAGGGAGAGGTACGGCAGCTGGATGCTCGTCGACATGCTGCTCGAGAGTTCCTTCTTGGCCTGCTCGGCGGCTTCCTTGAGGCGCTGCTTGGCGATCTTGTCCTTGGAGACGTCGACGCCGGTGGTTTCCTTGAACTTCTTGATCAGGTGATCGACGATGCGCTGATCCCAGTCGTCGCCGCCGAGGCGGTTGTCACCGGCAGTCGACCGCACCTGAATGGTGGAGAAGTCGTCGTCCTTGCCTACCTCGAGGAGGGAGACGTCGAAGGTTCCGCCGCCGAGGTCGAAGACCAGGATGAGCTCGTCTTCTTTGCCACGGTCGAGGCCGTAGGCGAGTGCGGCCGCGGTCGGCTCGTTGATAATACGCAGCACGTTAAGGCCGGAGATCTCGCCGGCCTCCTTGGTGGCCTGCCGCTCGGCATCATTGAAGTACGCGGGAACGGTGATGACGGCATCCGTCACCTTGTCGCCCAGGTACGCCTCGGCATCGCGCTTGAGCTTGGCCAGGATGCGGGCCGAAACTTCCTGCGGGGTGAACTTCTTGTCGTCGATGGCGACATTCCAGTCGGTGCCCATGTGGCGCTTGACCGACGCGATGGTGCGGTCGACGTTGGTGACGGCCTGGCGCTTGGCGGTCTCGCCGACCAGCACCTCGCCGTCTTTGGTGAAGGCGACGACGGACGGCGTGGTCCGGAAGCCTTCGGCGTTTGCGATGACGGTGGGTTCTCCACCTTCGAGGACGGCCACCACAGAGTTGGTGGTTCCGAGGTCGATGCCTACTGCACGGGCCATGTGTGCGTTCTCCTTTAAAGTATGTTCTCAGCTCGATTTCACAGAGTTGAGTGGTGCTGGCTCAAGTGTGCCAGTGTCCCAAATCGAAAGTCAAGCCACGCACCTGAGAGTTGAGCGTGAACGACTCAACTTTGAGATTTCGTGCAATCGATGGTCTCCGGCCACCCACATCCACTAGCCTCAGCGCATGACCGGGATCGCGGAGCAGGGCAGCACGGATGCCCGGGAGCTGCCAGACAAAACGAGCAGACGCCGCGTAGTGGCCTGGAGCTTCTGGGACTGGGGCTCTGCCGCGTTTAATGCGGTGGTCACCACCTTCGTCTTCACCGTCTACATCACGGGCAGCTCGTTCGGCGACAAAGACGTCATTTCCGCCCAGCTCGGTTGGGCCCTCGCCATCGCCGGCTTGCTGGTAGCGGTGCTGGCCCCGATCACCGGACAGCGCTCGGACACCTCCGGGCGGCGCAAGCTGTGGCTCGGCGTCAACACGTTCATCGTGGTGGGCCTCACCGCGGCGATGTTCTTCGTGGAGGCGTCACCGAGCTTCCTGCTGCTCGGCCTCGTTCTGGTGGCCGCCGGCAACGTCTTCTTCGAGTTCGCCAGCGTCAACTACAACGCCATGTTGTCCCAGGTCTCGACCGCGCGCACCATCGGCAGGGTCAGCGGTTTCGGTTGGGGCATGGGCTACATCGGCGGCATCGTGCTGCTGCTCATCGTGTACTTCGGTTTCATCAGCCCCGACGTGGGTCTGTTCGGGGTGACCAGCGAGAACGGCCTCTCGGTGCGGGTCACGATGCTCATCGCGGCCGCCTGGTTCGGCCTGTTCGCCCTGCCGGTGCTGTTCTCGGTTCCCGAATACCGTTCTCCCGTTGCGGTGCGCCGGCCCCGGGTGAGCTTCCTCCGTTCCTACGTCGTGCTCGGGCAGGACATCATTCGGCTCTGGAAGACCAGCCGCCAGACGGTGTACTTCCTGATCGCGAGCGCGATCTTCCGCGACGGCCTGGCCGGGGTTTTCACCTTCGGCGGGGTGCTCGCGGCATCCGTCTTCGGATTCTCACCCGGCGAGGTGATCATCTTCGCTATCGCCGCCAATGTCGTGGCGGGCGTGGCCACCATCATCGCCGGCGCGCTTGACGACCGGGTCGGCGCAAAGCCGATCATCGTGACCGCTCTGATCGGCCTGATCGTGTTCGGCAGCATCGTATTCCTGCTGCACGACGGCGGTCAGATCGTGTTCTGGACCGCCGGCCTCGCCTTGACGCTCTTCGTCGGGCCGGCCCAGTCGGCCAGCCGCACCTTCCTGGCACGCCTGATCCCGGCCGGCCGGGAGGGTGAGGTCTTCGGGCTCTACGCCACGACGGGCCGCGCGGTGAGCTTTCTGGCGCCGACCATGTTCGCCCTGACGGTGACGATCTTCGGCGAAACCTATTGGGGCATCCTCGGACTTATGTTGGTTTTGCTCGTGGGGCTGCTTCTCCTGCTTCCGGTGAAGGCCCGCCAGGACCAGATTGGCTAACGGATGCGGGTGGCCTCGTTGTGCTCGACCAGCACCCAGGTGGAACCCTCGTCGTTGGAGACCCAGCCCTCCCAGGCGTAGGCGTCAGGTGTGATCGAGACGAAGTTCCAGCGGATCGGGCGGCCGTCGGTGCCCGTGCCGTCCTGGCGCAGGCCGTTGCGGTGGGGGGTCGCCACGAGGTGGCAGTACTCGCCGGATGCCGGGGCGAAATAGCTGACCCGCCACACGCCGGCGTAGGAATCATAGACTCGCACGGCCGTGGCGACGGTCTCGAAGCCGGTCGGGTGCGAGTCGCTCACGACGACCTCGACGTCTTGCACCGCACGCCCGTCGAGCACGAAGTCGACGATCCAGGTGAATTCGCGCCCGGTCCATTCGCCGGTCGTCTCGTCGAGGAGGGACCCGGTGGCGGCCCAGGCGCCGACCAGCTGGCCGAAGCGGCGCATCCGCCCCGGGTAGTCGGGTGTCGGTCCCGGCGCGACGAGCGCCTCGGCAAAGCTGGGCACGGATGTGGTCATGGGCCGATTTTACCGGGCGCGTGTTGCATGCGTGTGAACCGGGCTACTCGGCTCCGGTGGTCGATCCCATCGAGGCCTCCCGCACATCCGTGCAGTGGAAGTTCTGGAACGACCGCGACGCGGTCGGCCCGCGCTGGCCCTGGTAGCGGGAGCTGTATTCGCTTGAGCCGTAGGGACGTTCGGCGGGCGAACTCAGCCGGAAGAAGCAGAGCTGACCGATCTTCATGCCGGGCCACAGCTTGATCGGCAGGGTGGCGACGTTGCTCAACTCGAGCGTCACGTGGCCGGTGAAACCGGGATCGATGAAGCCGGCGGTCGAGTGGGTGAGCAGGCCGAGCCGGCCGAGCGAGCTCTTGCCCTCCAGCCGCGCGGCGACGTCGTCGGGCAGGGTGACCTTCTCGTAGGTGGACCCGAGTACGAACTCACCGGGGTGCAGGATGAACGGTTCGCCCGCGGCGGTCTCGATCAACCGGGTCAGATCGGGCTGGTCTTCGGCCGGATCGATATAGGGGTACTTGTGGTTGTCGAAAAGGCGGAAGAAGCCGTCGAGTCGCACGTCGATACTCGACGGCTGAATCATGTCGGCCTGGTACGGCTCCAGACGGATTCGTTCCGCGTTGATTTCAGCCTTGATTTCGCGATCCGAGAGCAGCACGGTTCCAGCCTAACGGCGCGGACTTGATATGCTGGCACGGTTCCGTTCCGGGCTTGCCTGCGCGACGGACATGCGGATGTAGTTCAATGGTAGAACTTCAGCTTCCCAAGCTGATAGCGCGGGTTCGATTCCCGTCATCCGCTCACTTGTCATATTTCCCGGTCCTGTGATGCGGCTCGGTGATGCGGCTCTGTGCTGCCCCACGTCGGCGGCCTCCGGTATCGTCGAGACTATGACCGACCCGACACTGCGTATGCCGAACACCGTGCTGCGGGTGGTGCTCGACCTCGGCGTGCTGCCCCTGGACATCCCCCCGCTGCCCCCGCGTTTCCGGCACCCGGAATTCGACGCGGACTGGGACGACGAGGAGCAGGTCGCCGGCATCTTCCTCGGCTTCGACGACGGAGAGTTCCACCTGGACATCCTGGAAGAAGGAGTCGAGTACCACTTCCACAACGCGGACGGGTCTTCGAGCGATGACAGTCCGTGGCCGGCCGCCGACACCCAGGCCCTCGTCGACTGGGCGACCGGCTTCGTGCTGCACGTTGCACCGCGCCTCCCGGATCTGCTGGAAGACTCGGATGAGGCCGCCGAATGGCACCATGTGGGGCTGCCGGTGTACTCCCGCGATTACGGGCCGGTCCCGCTCGAAATCATCGACGTGGAGTTGGAGGGCGAGCAGCTGATGCTCCCCTGGCTCGGGTCCGGCCACATCGCCGACGATCACCTCGACGGATCTGACCACCCGATCGCGCTCCTCTGGAATCCGGAGCACGAAGATCCGGATATCCCGATCGCACGGGTGTGGCTGAACCCGAAGACCGGGGAACCGACAGCGCGCGCGGAAGCAGGGGTGGACTGGTCGGCCGTGGGGCTCACCAAAGCGGAAGTCCTGTCATGGGCGGAGAGCCTGTACCTGAACAATCACGTGATCGGCGATCCGGCCCAGATGATCATGCGAGCCGCACTGGAACGCATGGCAGGGCTCGACCGCTAGCTGAGTGAGTCCCAACCCGTTGGGTTGCATGACTCCCGATAGCTCCGATCCGACAGCCCCCGTGGACTTTGTTCCTCAGCGGCGGAGCGCCGGGTCCGTCGCCGCACCAATTCGACGGAGATTCCCGTATATGGGACCATTTTTTCGGGTTTCCGGGCCGTTTCGGGCAAAAACTCCGTCGAATTCGTTCGGGCCGGCGTTGCCGGCAGCGAGCGCGCCCTCGCCGCGGCGAAAACGGGCGACGAACCCGCTGCGATCGCGGATGCCGCGGACGCCGCGGACGCCCTCACCCTCGCAAAAACCCGGCTCGATTCGGTGCTCGCGGCTCGCGACACCACGGCCGAGACATCCGCCCTGCGGTCCGCCGAACAGCAGGCGACGAGCGCGCGTGACGCGCTCGCCACGGCGAACGAGGCCACCATGACCTATCTGCCGGCATGCGAAATCCTGTACCTGCCGGGTCTCCCCCGCCGGGTCGACGAGGTCACCGTATCCCGCGGCACCTCGATCACGGGCTCCGTGATGCGCGTCTCCGGTGCCACGATCCAGATCAACGCCTCCGCCTCGGCGAGCGATGCCAAACTCATGAAGGTCGGCAACGCCGCCGTGCTCTCGATGCAGGACGATTCCGAGCACGGCGCCACCGTGACATCCGTCGCCGTGGCCGAGGCTAAAGAGGGAACGGATGCGGCGAGCGGACGCTTCACCATCCTGCTCACGCCCGACGACCTCACACCCGGGCAGCTCCAGAGCATCCAGGGCAGCAACCTGCGGGTCACCATCCCGGTCAGCTCCACCGACGGGGAGGTGCTCGCTGTGCCGTTGGCCGCGCTTACCGCCGGCCCGGGCGGGGAATCCCGGGTCGAGGTGTCGACCGGATACGGAAAAAAGACCGTGCTGGTCGAGGTGAGCGCCGGGCTCGCGGCTGACGGTTACGTCGAGGTGCAGGCGGTCGACGGTTCCCTCGAGGAAGGGGACCTCGTCGTGGCCGGGCGATGAGCCGACCGGCCGTCGTGGAGCTCATCGACGTCACCCGCTCCTTCCCCGGCCCGCCCGAGGTCCAGGCGCTCACATCAATCAACCTGCGGGTAGAGAAGCAGGACTACCTCTCGATCGTCGGGCCGAGCGGGTCGGGCAAGTCGACCATGCTCAACATCCTCGGCCTGCTCGACCGACCGAGCGTCGGCGAGTACTACCTCGACGGAGCGCTCACGGGTCTGGCCGGCGAGGCGGAACGCGCGGCGCTGCGGGGCGGCAAGATCGGCTTCGTGTTCCAGGCCTTCCACCTCATGCCGCACCGCTCGGTGTGCGATAATGTGCTGCTGGCCACGATCTACAGCAAAGTTCCGCGCGCCGACCGCGAATGACGGGCCCGCGCCGCCCTGCACCGGGTGCACCTGGACCACCGGATCGACTTCCTGCCCGGCACTCTCTTCGGCGGCGAGCGCCAGCGGGTCGCGGTCGCGCGGGCCGTGGTGGCCTCGCCCCAGCTGCTGTTGGCCGACGAGCCGACCGGCAACCTCGACGCCTCCACCTCCAGGGAGGTCATGGACCTGTTAGAGGAGCTGAACGCCGGCGGCCTCACGCTCATCGTCATCACCCACGACCGGGCCGTGGCGGATCGCGCCGGGCGCACCATCAGCATCACCGACGGCCGCGTGAGCGAAACAACATGAAATTGCGGATGCCGAACCGCCGTCGAGCGACCAGCGCTCCGGCCCCGGTAAGCGACGGTGACCGCGGGGCCGCGCCGGCCATCACCCGCGCCGACCGGTTCTCGGTGCAGGACCTCATCGTCGAGGCGGGCTATGGCATCGGGGCGCGCCCCACCCGCCTGATCATGACCACGCTCGGGACCACGATCAGAATCGCCTCCCTGGTGGTGACAATCGGATTCGCCCAGACGGCAGCCGGCCAGATCGTCCGCCAATTCGACGCGGTCGCGGCCACCCAGGTCGTGATCGAGCCGGGGAGCACCGACGGGATGAACGGCTCGGAGCGCGCGACCGGGCGACTGCCTTGGGATGCCCCGGACCGGGTCAGCCGCCTGGCCGGGGTGGAGCTGGCCGGCCTCGTCAGCGAGGTGCCCCTCGATGCCGTGACCATTACCGCGGTGCCGGTAAACGACCCGTCGGAACCGGCAACCCTGGGCCCATCGCTGATGGCCACCTTCCCCGGACTGCTCGACGCGGTTCGCGGCAACATCGTGACCGGCCGGTACTTCGACACCAGCCACGATGCCAGGGCCGATCGGGTGGCGGTGCTCGGTTCGCGCGCGGCTGAGCGCCTGGGCATCAACCGCGTCGACAGCCAGCCCTCCATCTTCATCGGCGACTCCTCATATACCGTGATCGGCATCATCGATGGGATGGAGCGACGCTCCGACCTGCTCGACGCGGTGGTCGTGCCGATGGGCACCGCGCGCGCCGACTTCGGCCTGACCGGCCCGGATGAACTGCAGATCCGGATCGCTCTCGGCGCCGGCAAAGTGGTCGCGGAACAGGCTCCGCTCGCCCTGGACCCCAACGCTGCGCAGAACTTCGAGGTACAGGCCCCGTCGGCTAGGTCCGCCCTGCGCGAGAACGTGCAGGCCGACGTGAACGTCATCTCCCTGATTCTCGGCGTGCTCGCACTCGTCGCGGGCGGACTGGGGATCGCGAACGTCACTCTGCTGTCGGTGATGGGAAGGGTGGGCGAGATCGGGCTGCGCCGGGCCTTGGGCGCCACCAAGCGCAACATCTCGAGCCAGTTCATGGTCGAATCCGTGGTCATCGGCCTACTCGGCGGCCTGATCGGAGCCGCACTCGGGGTCTTCGCGGTGGTGATCATGTCGCCTATTCAGCAGTGGGCGCCGGTCGTCGACCCCTGGCTCGCAGCCGGGTCGGCGCTGCTCGGGGCCGTCGTCGGCCTTGCCACCGGGGTCTACCCCGCCCTGAAGGCGTCGAATATCGAGCCGATCGTCGCCCTGCGCGGGGGCAACTGACGCACCCTGTCGGCCCCGCCTCGCATCAGCCGCGCGCCTCGTCGGCGACGAGCGCGAGCTCCACGAACGCGCGCACGGCAGCCGACGCGCGCCGCTTGCGCGAGGCCGCCAGGTACACCGTGAAATCGGGCAGATTCGCCACGGGAAGCCGGTGCACGTCGAGCGCGTCGTGGGCGGTGAATTCGGGCAACAGGGCCACTCCGAGGCCGTTGGTCACGTATTCGGCGGCCGTTCCGATATCGGAGACCTCGATCATCACCCGCCGCTCGAGGCCGGCAGCGGTGAAGGCATCGTCCACGATCTGACGGCTGGCGTAGCCGGGCGGCAGATCGATGAACTCCTCCGGCACGAGGTCGCCCAGGCCCACGGCCGACGCGGAGGCGAGCCGGTGGCCTTTCGGCACCACCAGCACCATCGGCGACGAAGCGATCGGCACGGCTGAGAGCGCCGTCGGCGCCGGGCCGCTGAGGGCGAGGAAGGCCAGGTCGAGTTCGCCCGAGACGAGCTCGTCGACCAGCCCGGCCGACCCCCGCCGGGCCGCGCGCAGCCGCACGCCGACGCCCGGATGGCCGGCGCGGAAGAGACCGAGCAGCCGAGGCACATTGACGAGCGTGACCGAGGTCATCAGCCCGATCACGATGGACCCGGTGATGGCGCGGGTGGTGTCCTGGGCGGCGTCGCGCACCTCGTTCACGGCGTCGAGGGCGTCGCGCACCTTCGGAAGCAGCAGTTCGCCAGTCGTAGTGAGCCTGATCTGGCGGCGGCTGCGATCGAACAGTTCGACGCCCAATTCGCTTTCGAGCGATCGAATGCCGGCCGAGACGGCTGACTGGGCGATGGTGAGCCGGTCCCCGGCGCGCGTGAAGCTCAACTCACCGGCGACGGCGCTGAAGAATTCGAGCTGTCTCAATTCCATGGGCCTAAGCATCTCATTTTCAGATCGTTTGCATCGCTACTCGGCGTTGCTTGTTATTGAATGTGCAGCGACGATGGAGGGGAGGCCGATTCAGAACGGCGATCCGGGAGGCATCACAATGACCACTACTTCACCGCTCCAGAGCGACGACGACACAACCGAGACCACGCTCGTGCGCTCTGACGCCGGCACCCCCGCTCCGTCCACCCGCTCCGCCGAACGCGTGGTGGAATGCCTGAAGGCATACGGCGTGCAGTGGGTCTTCGGCGTTCCCGGCGCCAAGATCGACCCGGTCTATGACGCTCTCATCGACGATGGACCCGAGGTGATCGTGGTGCGTCACGAGCAGAATGCGGCCTTCATGGCCGCGGCCGTCGGGCGTCTGAGCGGCCAGCCGGGCGTCGTCCTGGTGACGAGCGGCCCAGGCACCTCCAACCTCGCGACGGGCCTGCTGACGGCGACGACCGAAGGCGACCCGGTGGTCGCCCTCTGCGGCGCGGTTCCGCGCGCAGACCGGTTGAAGCGTACCCACCAGACAATGGATGCCGTGGGCATGCTGTCCGCCGTGACCAAGTCCGCCGGCGAGGTGAGTGTCGCCGACAACGTGCCGGAAGCAATCGCGAACGCGTTCCGCGAGGCAACCCAGGAGCCCAAGGGCGCCGCCGCGGTTGTTCTCCCCTACGACGTGCTCACGGACTCGACGACCGTGTCGATGACGCATCCGCACTGGGTGCCGCAGCTGGGCGCCGCACCCTCCAAGAGCGTGCAGCGCGCTGCCGCCCTGCTGAAGGATGCGCAGTTCCCGGTCATCCTTGCCGGCGCGCGGTCCGGCTCGGACCAGGCCGTCGCGGCGCTGCACCGCCTGCTGGGCGTCGCCGGACTGCCCGTCGTTGAGACGTTCCAGGCCGCGGGAGTCATCTCGCACGAGCTCGAAGAGCATTACCTCGGACGCGTGGGCCTGTTCCGCAACCAGCCCGGGGACATCCTTCTGCACAAGGCCGACGTGATCCTGACCGTCGGCTACGACTTCGTCGAGTACGAACCGTCGAAGTGGAACAAAGACCACCTGCGCGTGATCATCCACCTGGACGAACTCTCCGCCGACCTCGACGACTACTACCGCCCCACGCTCGAACTGCGCGGCGACGTCGCCGAGACCCTCGACGCCCTCGCCCGCCAGATCAACGGGCTGTCGATGCCGGTCGCCGCCGCGGCCGAGGTAGCCGAGCAGCGCGCCCGCCTCGCGCACGCCGACCAGCCCACCGGTCGCCGGGACGAGTCCGAGGGCGTGCACCCGGCCGACCTCACCCTGATGATGCGCGAACTGCTCCCGGATGACACGACGGTGCTCTGCGACGTGGGCTCCCACTACATCTACATGGCCCGGCACTTCCGCACCTACCACCCGCGCACCCTGCTGTTCTCGAACGGCCAGCAGACCCTGGGCGTGGCCCTGCCCTGGGCGATCGCCGCGACCCTGGTGCGCCCGGGCACACCAGTCGTGTCCGTGTCGGGCGACGGCGGTTTTCTCTACTCCGCCATGGAGCTGGAGACGGCCGTGCGGCTCGGCTCGACGTTCACCCACATCATTTTCAACGACGGCACCTACGACATGGTGGCGTTCCAGCAGATGGGCAAATACGGGCGCACCTCCGGCGTGCAGCTGGGCGATTACGACGCCGTCGCCTATGCCGAATCATTCGGCGCCCACGGCCACCGGGTAACGCACCTCGACGACTTCGCCGGCATCCTGGCGCAGGCCCTTGCCGAACCCGGCCCGAGCATCATCGACGTGCACGTCGACTACCGCAACAATAGAGATGACCTGATGGCCGATCTGGAAAGCGATGTGCTGCAATGAGCAAATTCACTGTCACCCGACACGAAATTTTCCAGACGAGCCTGATGAGCGCGCTGCTCGACGGCGTCTACGAAGACGAGATGACCGTGCGCGACCTGCTCGGCCGCGGCAGTTTCGGACTCGGCACGTTCAACGGACTGGACGGTGAAATGCTGATCATCGACGGCATCTGCTACCAGTTGCGGGCCGACGGCGGGGTGTCGAAGGCCGACCTGGGCGCGCACACGCCCTACGCCGTCGTCACGAATTTCGTGCCTCATATCGAGAGCCAATTGCCGAAGAACATCGTGCGCGCGGAGGCGTCAACGTTCATCGACAAGCTGACGGCGTCGCAGAACTACATGTACGCCCTGCGCATCGACGGCGACTTCGAGTGGATCCGGATGCGCACGGTCGTCAAGCAGGAGAAGCCCTACCGCCCCATGGTGGAGGCAACCGACGAGGACGCGATCATTGAGTTGCACGACGTCTCGGGCGTCGTGGCTGGCTTCCGCACCCCGCTCTACGAGCAGGGGATCGGCGTGCCCGGCTGCCACACGCATTTCCTGACCGACGACCGCACGGCCGGCGGCCACGTGCTCGACTTCAAGCTGCGCTCCGGCACCGCTGCCCTGTGCCTCGGCACCGACCTGCGCTTGCAGCTGCCGCTGACGGATGCCTTCAAGAACGCCAACCTGTCCCCCGACGACCTCGAGTGGCAGATCCAGAAGACCGAAATGCACCGGTAGCCGAGCGATCCGAATCGGTTGGTTGTGTCGCTCTCGAAAGATCACAGCTCAGCGCACCGAGTGAATGCTGCTCATCACAGGTGACTCCCTGCCCGGCGTCCAGCCAATTCGACGGAGATTCTGGTGCAAATCGGCTTCTTCTCAGGATTTACGGCCATTTTTGGGCAAAATCTCGGCTCTCCGTCGAATTCGTCCGGGGTACGGGGTGGAGCGGCTGATGGAGGTGCGAAGCGCGCACACGCTGCCGCTTATCCGGCGCGCGTTGTGGCCAATTCAGGAGATCCGTCCGGCCGGGCCGAACATCCGCCCCGGTTCCGCACTGGTCCGTGGCGGCCGATGGACTTGGCTGACGGATGTCCTGAGTTGGCCACATGTGTCGGCTCGGCCGGGCCTAACCCACGCATGAGGGCAGCGCGACCGCCATCACGGTGAGCGCGAAGGTGCGGGGTATCCGTCTGCTGGATGGTGTGGGCGACCACGACATCGACTGCAAGGTGGACGCATTCGGCTCAATGCGGCTGAAGTCCAGCGTGGTGAAGAAGGTCCAGCCCCGAACCGCCCGCTAAGGGGACCGTCAGCGTCCGGAATCCAGCCCTGCCCGACGGTTCGACATCAGCGCCGCCAGATCGGTGTTCACCAGAACCCGCACCCGTTCCGCCCGCCGCTGCGCGTAGTCGGGCTCCCGGCGGTCGACAACCTGTTCGACCAGCCGGGCGGCGAGCGCGGCGCCGATTTCCTCGCTGGCGTCCGTGCGGGCCCGCTTAAGCAGGTCGGCGACCTGCTCGTCGTCGGCGGCCACGGCCCGTAGGGCACCGGCGAGCTTCAGGTGCACACTCCGTCGCAAGGCCAGCTGGCGCACGTGGAGCCTGTCATCGTCGGTGATCTCGAATGCGCTCCGCTGCCGGCCCAGGACTTTCCGCTGCCGGCCGACACGCTCGGCATCTTCCTCGTTCTGCGTCGCCAGCCGGACCAATTCGGAGCGGACGGCCGCGGTGTAATCGGCATCGGCGAAGTCGCGGTGCTCACGCAGCGCCCCCACGATGATGTGGTTCTTCACGGCCATGCGCGCCGCGGAGAGCCCGATGAGAACGCCCTCGTCGACAATCCGCTCAAAGGAGGCCATGGCGATACCCTACGCCCCACGTGCCCACGGGGGTCTCATGGGCTGCATGACGGCAGGAACCGAAGCCTCGACACGCTGGCCCACCATCCCCAAGAATGTTCGCGCCCTCACGGTGCCGCCCAACCTCGTCAACTATGACGAGACCTGCGCCGCCTTCACCTGGGACGAGGCCCGCCACGCTCTTTCGGGGCTGCCCGGCGATCGGGGGCTCAACATCGCCTACGAGGCGGTTGACCGGCATGCCGCCGGTGCCAGGGCCGCTCACGAGGCCCTGTGCTTCGTGCGCGGCGACGGCAAGACCCACTCCCTGAGCTATGCAGAGCTCGCCGAGCAGACCGGCCGCTTCGCCAGCGTGCTGCGGGGCCTAGGCATCGGGCGGGGCGACCGGGTCTTCTCCCTCCTCGGCCGCGTTCCCGCGCTCTACGTCGCGGTGCTCGGCACGTTCAAGAATGCCAGCGTCTTCTGCCCGCTGTTCTCCGCCTTCGGGCCGGAGCCGGTACGCCGACGGCTCCAGCTCGGCGGCGGCCGGGCCCTGGTCACAACGCGGGCGCTGTACCGCAAGAAGGTGGCGCCGATCCGGGTCCAGCTGCCGGACCCGCGGCATGTGTTGCTGGTCGACGCCGACGGCCATCCGGACCCGGGCAAGCTCGATCTGGCGGCCCAGCTGCGGGAGACCCCGCCCTACATCGAGATCGCCGCCACCCAGAGCTAGGACATGGCTCTGCTGCGCTTCACGAGCGGCACCACCGGCACCCCGAAGGGTGCCATCCACGTGCACGACGCCGTGACCGCGCACGACGCGACCGGCCGGTTCGCCCTCGACCTGCACCCCGGTGATGTCTACTGGTGTACCGCCGACCCCGACTGGGTCACGGGCACCTCCTACGGCATCATCGCTCCGCTGGTGCACGGCGTGACCGCCATCGTCGACGAGGAGGAGCTGGACGCGGACCGGTGGTACCGGGTGCTCGCCGAGCAGCGCGTGACCGTCTGGTACACGGCGCCGACCGCCCTGCGAATGCTTATGAAAGCCGGCTCAGACCGGGCCGCCGGCCACGACCTGTCCACGCTGAGGTTCGTGGCCAGCGTGGGTGAGCCGCTCAACCCGGAGGTCGTGGTGTGGGGCCAGGAGACGTTCGGGCAACTTGTGCACAACAACTGGTGGCAGACCGAGACCGGCGGGATCATGATCGCGAACTACGCGGCCACGCCCATCCGCCCCGGCTCGATGGGGCGGCCTTTGCCCGGCGTCGAGGCAGCGCTGGGCGCCCGCGACCAGCAGAGTGCGCCGCTGATGCGGGGCGGCGAGGTCGTGCTGGTGACCGAACTGGATGCCCTGAGCGAGCTGGCACTGCGGCCCGGCTGGCCGTCGATGTTCCGCGGGTATCTGGGTGAGGAGGAACGTTACCGACGAACTTTCGCCGGCGGCTAGTACCTCACCGGCGACCTCGCCCGACGGGATTCCGACGAGTACTTTTGGTTTGTCGGCCGCGGAGACGACCTCATCAAGTCGTCCGGGCACCTGATCGGGCCCTTCGAGATGGAGAGCTCGCTGATGGAGCACGAGGCGGTGGCGGAGGCCGGCGTGATCGGCATCCCGGATCCGGTTGACGGCGAGGTGGTCAAGGCCTTCGTGGAACTAAAGACAGGGTGAGAGCCCAGCGAGGCCCTGCAGCTGGACATTATCGGCTTCGCCCGCGGCCTGCTGCACCAGATGCTGCGGGTGCGGCGGTTCGAGGAGAAGTGCGCCGAGCTGTACAGCGCCGCATAGATCCGCGGGTTCATGCACGTCTGCATCGGCGAAGAGGCGGTGGCAGCCGGCGTTCTGGTGACGCTCGAACCGGAGGACGCCGTCGTGGCGACCAACCGCGAACACGGCCACGCGCTGCTGCGAGGGGTCGCCGCCGGCGCAATCCTGGCCGAGATGTACGGATTCGAACAGGGATGCTGCCGGGGCCGCAGCGGGTCCATGCACCTTTTCGACGCGGCCACCCGGTTCTTCGGGGGCAACGCCATCGTCGCCGGCGGTCTTCCTCTCGCCATCGGTCTGGCTCTGGCCGACAAGATGGCGGGCCGTTCCCGCGTCACCGCCTGCTTCTTCGGCGAGGGCGCCGTCGAGGAAGCCACTCGGCGCGCCGTCGCCGCCGTGAGAGCCGGCGCCGGACCGCACTTCCTCGAGCTCCGCACGTACAGCTTCCGGGCACACTCGATGATCGACCCCGTGCGCTACCGCGAGAAGGCCGAGGTGGCCCAGGGGCTGGAGCGCGACCCGATCGACCTGCTGCGCGCCGCGCTGGAGGCCGCCGGCGAGCTCCCCGAGCGCATGTGGGCCGACCTGCAGGCATCCGTGGACACCGAGGTGCAGGCCGCCGTCGACTTCGCCGAGGCAGGCACCGCGGAACCGGTCGAAAACCTCACCCGCCACGTGTATACCGAGAGAGACGTCACCGAGCAGGAACGATCATGAAACGGATGCCGAGATGAAAACCACCTATCGCGAGGCCATGCGGGCGGCCATCCGGGAGGCGATGGCGCGCGATGACCGGGTGTTCATGATGGGAGAAGACGTCGGGGCCTACGGCGGCTGCTTCGCGGTGAGCCTGGGTCTGCTAGAGGAATTCAGGCCCGAACGCATCCGGGACACCCCGCTTTCGGAAACCGGGTTCGAGGCGGCCGGGATCGGCGCGGCCCTGGGCGGGATGCGCCCGATCGTCGAGATCATGACCGTCAACCCCAGTCTGCTCGCCCTCGGCCAGATCATGAACAACGCGGCGACCCTGTCCTACATGTCGGGCGGGCAGTTCAGTGTGCCCGTGGTGATCCGCATGACCACCGGCGCCGGGCGCCAGCTGGCCGCCCAACACTCGCACGGCCTCGAGAGCTGGTACGCACACATCCCGGGCCTGCGTATCCTCACCCCGTCGTCCCTGGCCGACGCCCGCGGGATGCTGTGGAGCGCCCTGCAAGACCCTGACCCGGTGCTGATCTTCGAGCCTGGTTCGCTCTACAACACTGCCGGCGAGCTCGACGATGACGCCGGCGCGGTCGACATCGACACCGCAGTCGTGATCGACGAAGGTTGGCGCAGCGGCAGCATCTCGGCCGAGATCAGCGCCCGCATCACCGAAACAGCCTTCTTCGACCTGGATTCTCCGGTCGGCCGGGTCTGCAGCGCCGAGGTGCCGCTGCCCTACGCCCGGCACCTGGAGCAGGCCGCCCCGCCGTCGGCCGCACGCGTCATCGCCGCCGCCCGGGAGGCGGTGGGCACCCGTGGGTGAGTTCCGGATGCCGGCGCTCGGCGCGGACACGGAGCAGGGCAGCGTGGTGGAGTGGCTGGTCAAGCCGGGCGACTGCGTGCATCGCGGCGACATGGTCGCCGTCGTCGACACCGAGAAGGCGGACATCGACGTGGAGTCGTTCGAGGAGGGCGTGGTCGCCGAGCTGCTCGTCGAGGTCGGCACGACCGTTCTGGTCGGCGCACCACTCGCCCGGATCACCCAGACCCCGGCGGCCGAGGTCGAGCCCACGGTGCCGACCACGTCCGCGCCGGCCCCGGCGCTCGCCCGGGCGGTCCCGGTGCCGGGCTTCGTGTCTCCCCCTATGCGCCAGCTTGCACACCGGCTCGGCATCGACACCGACGCGTTGCACGGAACCGGGAAGCACGGCGCCCTCACCCGGGCCGACGTGGAGCAGGCCGCAGCCGCGCTGTCGACCGCCGAACAACCGCCTGCCCGGCACCGGCCGCCTGCCGAACAACCGTCTGCCCCGGCAGTAACCCCGCTGACGGTCCGCCGGGTGCGGTCCTCCCCGCTCGTGCGGCGCGTCGCCAAGAGTCTCGGCGTGGACCTGGCAGTCGTGCCGGGCACCGGCGCCGGGGGCGCCGTCACCGAGGCCGACGTGCGCAACGTCACCACCGCGCCACCCGTCGCAGAACCGGCCGCCGCACCAGTGATCGCACCAACCGCCGGGCCAACCGCCGCTCCAACGGATGCCGCCGAGCGGGCCGCGGGCCTGCTCCGCGCCATCGGGTCGCTGATGGCGCGCTCGAAGAAGACCATCCCGCACTACTACCTGAGCACCACCCGGGATTTGCGGGCGGCACTGGCCTGGATGGAGCAGTACAACTCCGCCCGCCCGATCGCTGAGCGGCTCGTGCCGGCCGCCCTGCTCCCGAAGGCCTCCGCGCTGGCCGCCAGGGACGTCCCCGAGGTCAACGGCTTCTTCACCGAGGGTTCCTTCCAACCGAGCGCCGCAGTGCACCTGAGCGTAGCCGTGGCAGTGCGCCGGGGTGGCCTGGTTGCCCCCGCGCCGCACGACGCGGACACCCTGCCGCTGGAGGTGCTGATGAAACAGCTGCGGGACCTGGTGAGCCGGGCGCGCGGCGGGCGATTCCTCGCCCGGATCGACGAACTGTTGCAGAACCCGGAGGAGCTATGACCGAACAGACCGAACAGGAGGCCCGAGCGGCAGTGTATGCGGCCATCCGCCAGGTGGCGCCGAATGTCGACACCGACGATCTCGACGAGGGCGCGCGATTGCGCCAGGATCTGGAACTCGACTCGCTGGACTTCTTGCGGCTGATAAAGACGATCCACGAGGCGACAGGCGTTGACATCCCCGAGCGCGACTACGCGGTTGTCACAACGGTGCGAGTCCTGATCACCTATGTCGCCCTGCACGGTTGATTCAGTTCTCGAGCATTATTCGGTTTCTTCCCGGCAGAGTCAAGGCCCTCGACGCAGTCCCGCCCAGGATATGTACTGATGTTCCAGCCCGAACTGGAGGAACCCATGACCATTACCGCACATGCATCATCCGTTGCCACGTATAACCGTGCAGCGACGGACGCGTTCGGCGACTACCTGAGAAAAATTGGCAGCGTTTCGCTCCTCACCGCCGAGGACGAGGTCGACCTGGCCAGACGCATCGAAGTCGGCCTGTTCGCCGAGCAACGCAGCGAGCAGGGCGAAATTGAACCCTCTCTCCTCCGCGAGCTGGCCTGGCTTGCCCATGACGGCCGCCGCGCGAAGAACCACTTCATCGAAGCGAATCTGCGCCTGGTGGTCAGCATCGCCAAGCACTACTCCGGACGCGGAATGCCCATCATGGACCTCGTGCAGGACGGCAACATCGGCCTCGTCCGCGCCGTCGAAAAATACGACTTCATGACCGGCTACAAATTCTCCACCTACGCCACCTGGTGGATCCGCCAAGCCATCCACCGCGGCATGGCCGACAAATCCCGCATGATCCGCATCCCCGTGCACACCGCGGAGAAGCTCAACAAGATCAAGCGCATCCGCCGAGACCTCACCAGCACCCTCGACCGCGAACCCACCGTGGCGGAGCTCTCCGAGGCCTCGCAGATCCTGCCGGCCGATGTGATGCGCCTGCTGCGCTATGACAACGAGCCGATGTCCCTGCAGTCGCCGGTGGGCGATGGTCTCGGCGACATCTCCGAGCTGATCATCGACGACGACCTCCCCCAGCCCGAGGAGCATGCCGTGCTCACCATGCGGGCTTCGGACATCGTTTTCTACATGAGTGCCCTGCCGCCGCGGGAGCGGTCGATCCTGATGTCCCGGTTCGGTCTCGACGGGGGCGCGCCCCAAACGCTGGACCAGATCGCCGTCGTTCAGGGCGTGACCCGGGAACGGGTGCGCCAGATCGAGAAGCGCGCACTGGCCCTGCTGAAGGTGCCGTGCCTGGAACAGTACCTGCGCGATTGACCGCCTCTGGGCGGGGACCTGACCGGCTGACGCAGCGGCCGACGCGACTCGAGAAGTCACGTCAGCCGCTGTGGTCACTCCCCCTGCTCATCCATGGCGCCCAGTGGTTCCGGTCGAAGGCGATGTCACTGACGCTGCACAGCGAGGCGTCGATCGGCATTAGGCGCTCGGTCGCGGGAAGCGCGAAAATGGGCTCATGTCCTCCGTAAGCGCTGCACCCAGGTCTCTGCCCGCATCCGTTCGAATCGGAGAGGGCCGCGGTGGCCTCACCGTGGTGAGAGTGGTCGGTCGCGCCGGCTCCGCCGAGATCTACCTGCACGGCGCGCACGTCACCGACTTCACCCCGGCCGGCGGCCGGCCGGTGCTTTTCCTGAGCGACCTGAGCCGGTTCGAGGCCACCGCCGCGATCCGCGGCGGCGTGCCGATCTGCTTCCCTTGGTTCGGTGCGAACGCGCTCGATCCGGCCGCGCCGTCGCACGGTTTCGCCCGCCTGATCGAGTGGGAGCTCGTGGACGCCCACGAATCCGACGACGACGTTGTGCTCACCTTCAGCCTCACCGACACTCCCGCCACACGCACCTCGGCTTGGCCCCACCGTTTCGAGGCCCGCTACACGGTCACCGTCGGCGCCCGCCTGACCCTCGCCCTCCGGGTGACCAACCGGGAGACGGATGCGCTCAGCTACGAAGAAGCGCTGCACACCTATCTGCGAGTGAGCAATGTGCGCGGCACGACGGTCTCGGGGCTGCAGGGCACCGCGTTCCTGAACCAGCTGACCGCTCTGACCGAGCCCGCGGAGAACAACCCCCTGGGCTTCGGCACCGAGACGGACCGCCTCTATCTGGGCAGCCGCGGCAGCGCCACCGTCGCCGACCCGGACGGCCGCACCGTCACGATCGAATCCGACGGATCCGACAGCACCGTGGTCTGGAATCCCTGGGCCGACAAGGCCGCCCGGATGAGCGACTTCGGCGACGACGAGTGGCCCGGCATGGTCTGCGTGGAAACCGCGAACGTACGCCGGGACCAGGTACGTCTGGACGCAGGCCAGAGCCACACGACGACCGTCGAGTTCGCGGTTTCGGCCTGAGAACCGACCTTCGGGACTGCCCCGCAAAAACTTTCTTTCGGCGCTAGCGTGACGAATTCCCGTCGACCCACGTCATACTAGTGTCGCCCGGCTCGTGCCACGCGCCGCGACAGATTGGAGCTTGCCATCGTTGAACAGACGACCTCCGCACGACCAGCCGTCCCCCCAACCGGACCAGGGACGACTGTCATCGCCGATGGCGTCGTCGCGAAGGTAGCCGGCATCGCCGCACGCGAGGTGCCGGGCGTTCACGCGCTCGGCGGAAGCGCGGCCCGGGCTCTCGGCGCCATCCGGGAAGCCCTCAGCGTCGCCGACCTCTCCCCCGGGGTGAGCGTCACCACCGAGGGCGCCGCGGCATCCATCGCGATCTCCATCGTCGTCGAGTACCCGCACGAACTGCAAAAGGTCGCGGGCGCAGTGCGCAACGCGGTCGAGACGGCGATCGAGACAATCGTCGGCATGCAGGTCACCTCGGTCGATGTGACCGTCAAGGACGTGCACCAGGCGTCAGATGACACGGTCACGGACGTCGACGAGGCAGACACCCCGGACTAGTCCGGCTCTTTTCCCCACTTCACCAGAACTGACCTTCATCAGTTCGCAAACAACAGAGAGACGCAAGGACAAATTATGGGCTTCATCGGATTCCTTATTCTCGGACTCATCGCCGGCGCAATCGCCAAGGCAATCCTGCCGGGCAACCAGGGCGGCGGCTGGGTCATCACCCTCATCCTCGGCGTGCTCGGCGCGTTCCTCGGTGGTTTCCTCGGCTCGGTCATCTTCGGCACGGGTCTGGAGAACTTCTTCGACATCTCGACCTGGCTTCTCGCCATCGCCGGCTCCGTCATCGTTCTCGTGATCTACGGCGCACTCACGGGGCGTCGCCGCCGGGCCTAAGTCACGGCAGCGCGACAAGCGCGAACGAACGGGCGCACTATTAGGGGGTGCTCCGGTTCGTTCGCGCTTATTTTTTGTTGATTCGTGCCTGCAAGCGTCCGATTGCCGGCATTCTGCGTGCCGGTGGCGTCAGCCGCCGGCGACGTCGTGCAGGTGGTGCACCGGATCGTGCACAAAATATTGCCCCATCGTGGTGACGGTGAACCGGGCACCGTCGCTGCGGCGACCGGTTCGGCCGTGGTCTGCGGGCGAAACGGCGGCGAAAGAGCCGGCGACGGATGCCGCGGCTTCGGCGAGTTCGCGGGCCACGACCGCCGGCTCCTGCTCGTTATAGCGCTCCATCACCGCGGTGGCGTCCTGGTCCCAGTTCGGGAAAGCCGGGTCGTCCTCGGCGAGCATGAGGGTGAGACGCTCGTCGAAGATGCGGAACACGTCGCGAACATGGGCCGCGTATTCCAGGGCAGACCAGGTCTGCTCGTCGGGGCGCGACGCGACATCCGTTCGCTGCAGCACCGGCTGCCAGCGGGCCGCGTTCTCGCGCACCAGCCGCGGAATGTGCGCGAAATCGACGTCGGCGGCGGAGAAACCGCACTCCGGGCAGGGGCGCTCCAGCACCCAGGTCCAATCTTTTGTATCCGCGCTGATTCCCATCCGGTGATCCTATCCGGTGGTCACGGCTACGCACCGGTGTCCGGCCAAACCGAACCGTCGTTGATTCCGAACAATGGGCGAGCACGGATGCACCGTGACATCTACTGGAGGTCTTCTCATGCGTACATCCCCCAACCGCATCATTGCCACTGTTTTCGGTGCCGTCTACGTTCTGGTCGGCGTGCTCGGTTTCTTCGTGACCGGCGGCGTCGACTTCTTCGCCACCGATGGCGGCCTGCTTCTCGGCATCTTCGCGGTCAACCCTCTCCACAACACGGCCCACCTCCTGATCGGCGCAGCACTGTTGATCGCCGGCCTGGCCACGGCCCCCGCCGCAAAGGCCGTCAACACCACGGTCGGTGCGGTGTACCTGCTCCTCGGAATTGTCGGTTTCTTCATCGCCGACACCGCGCTCAACATCCTCGCCCTCAACACGGCCGACCACTTCCTGCATCTGACCAGCGCCATCGTGCTGCTTGGAGCCGGTCTCGCAGCCGACAAGACGGTACCGCGCACGGTCACCGTCTAGCCCACGCGCGCCACCCACACCGCGGACAGGAATCCCATGACGCAGATCACGCGCCTCTGGATCGCTTTCGCCGCCCTCGGGGCAGGGATTATTCACCTGGCCGTGGGCGCCGGCGCTCCAGCCCTGCTCGCCGTCACCTTCGTCGGGCTCGGCGTCGCCGAGCTCTGCTGGGGTGTGGCGACGCTCGTGCGAGGAAGGCATCTTTGGCCGAACCAGGCCCTCGTCGCCGCCCTTCTCCCTGGCGTCATTTGGGCTGCAATGGTGGCGCTCCGCAGCACCTCGGCGGTGCCGGCCGACGCCACAGTGCTGCCGGTCTTCCCGATGACCATCGCCACCTCGTTCGGCGTGTTCGTGGCCGTCTCCCTTGCCCTCACCCGGCGGCGTGCCAGATGCCGGACGGCGGCATCCGACACCCCTGCCGGGGTGACCGGGGCGACCGAACCCGCACCGCAGGGCTGGCGTTTCCTGGCCGCGCTGACGCTCGGCGGCCTGCTGGTTTCCGGCCTGACCACTCCGGCCCTGGCCGCGACGGATGCCGGCACTCAGGCGGTCCCGCACGGGTCCCACGGTCACTCGGGCCCCGCCGTTCTGCCCGACGCACCGCACTCCCACCACTGACCGGCTGCGGGCCAAAGATAATTCCCGGGTCTCGCTGGACCCGGCAGCCCTTCTAGTCCGGCTGCTGCGATCCGCAGACGGCGACAGCCCGGATTTCGCCGGCGACTTGGTTTTCGGTCCAGGGCAGGTTCAGCTGGGGTGCCGGCACCTCTCCGGACGCGGGCGCAGCGCCGGCGACCGCGGCAAGTCGGCGGGCGACCGCCTCGGCGAACCCGCGGCCGGAGGTCGAATTATTGAAGGAGACCACTACCGTGAGTCCGCTGACCGGGTCGGCCATCGCCGCCGAAATGAAACCGGGGATCTCCCCGGACTGACCGAGCAGCGGGCCGAACCGCTCGACGCCGAGGCCGTGTTGATGCCAGGAGAGGGCTCCGGCACCCGGCAGAACCGGCGCCCACTGCGCATCCGTCGATGTTTTCGACAGGAGGGTCCCCGCGGCCAGCGCCTGCGCCCAGATCTTCAGGTCGTCGAGGTTCGAGACCGCCCCCGCCGCCACTCCGCCCACCGAGGGCGACAGCTGCGTTACATCGAGCACGCTCCCACAGCGGGCCCTGCCGACCGGATCAAGGGCCGCGGGGACTCGGCCCCGGGATCGCAAGCTCGCCCGGCGATGGCAGGCTGGTGTTCGTCATGCCCAGCGGTTCGAACACGTAGTGCCGGTAGAGCCACGGCCAGTCGCGTCGGGTTGCCTGCTGCAGGGCGAGACCGAGCAGCACGACCCCGGTATCCGACGCGGACCAGGTTCCGCCGGGCAGCGCCACCCGAGGTGCGCCCGTGCCGCTCGCGATGACTTCACGTGTCGACCATTTGCGACTGGGGTTGGCCATAATCTGCGGAGCCATCAGGGAGGCGTGATCGGCCAGGCCGGACGTGTTGCGGCAAAGCTGCCCGAGGGTGATTTTGTCCAGCCCCACCACCCGGGGCACGTAGTCGGACACCGGATCCTCCAAGCGCACCCGCCCCTCCTCGACGAGCCGGAGCAGCACCGTGCAGGTCAGCGCCGTCGTGTTGGTGCCGATCCGGAATCGCATCTCCGGGGTGAGGGCACCCGGTGTCGTCCTCGAGACGGACCCGGGCGACGCGACCCAGGTGCCGGCCCACGGCGCCCAGACACCGGCAATGGCCCCCGAGGAACCGGACAGGGTCTTCGCCTCGGCGAGCACGTCATCCAGCCGGGACGTGACCTCGGACGAGAACGGGGCCGCCGCCTGCGCGCGGGCCTCCGGGGACGCATCCGTCGCCGCGGTGCACGCCGTCAGCACGAGGGCGGCACTCACGACGAGAGCCGGCACGCGGTGGTGGCGTGTGTGGGGGCTCGCGTGACGAGGTGCGGAGCCGGCTGGTACAAGGCCGGCTGCGGCTTGGCTGATCGGTGCCTGTCCGAGCTTCATCGCCTGACCCCCGTCGCGTCGCGGCCCACACAGGAGCGCCCCTGCACGACGGAGTGTACCCACGCCGCCGTCCGGCCGCACCGTATTGCTGCCGGCGGCCCCCCGGCTCTCGCTCTTGCCCCTACTGCCGCCCTCGTCCCTAACGAATTCGACGGAGATTTTGGGCTAGAGACTCTAGTTTTGGGCTGTTCTGCACCGTTTTCGGCAAAATCTCCGTCGAATTGGTGCGTAGGCAGCGGCGGGAGAGGCAGCCGCGAGAAGGGCAGCCGCGGCGGTAAACACGGGGCTAGTCGGCGGGGGTGACCGGGCAGGGGGTCTCGGTAGCGCGCGGGCCGCGCATGAACCGCTGCACGTTCTCGTCCACGATCATGTCGCTCGGGCGCAGCGGACGGGTCAGATAAAGGCCGTCCAGGCTGGTCAGCCGGCTGAGGGCCACATAGGTCTGGCCGGGGCTGAACACGCGCGCGCCGAGGTCGACGACCGCGCGTTCATAGGTGGCGCCCTGCGATTTGTGGATGGTGACCGCCCACGCCAGCCGCAACGGGAACTGCGTGAACTCGGCGACGACGTCTTTGCGCAGCTTCTTCGTGGTCGGGTTGTAGGTGTACTTGAACTTCTCCCACACCGCCGGTTCGACCTCGTGCGTTTCGCCGTCGATGTCCACGTACACCGTCGAATCGACCCGAGTGACGGTGCCGATGCTGCCGTTCACCCAGCGCGGGCCGCCGTCCTGGTTGGAGTCGTTGCGCAGAAACATGACCTGCGCCCCGACCTTCAGCTCGAGCACCTCGTCGGCGGGGAATGTGCGCCCGCCGAAGTCGCCGGTGACGTCGGCCTTGGCGGTCAGCGCCTTGCCGGGGAGGCGTTTGAGAGCGGATGCGTTGATCCGGTTCACGGAATCGTTGCGGGTGGCCAGCGTGATCACGCCCTCCCTCGGCGGGGTGCGGGCGCCCGCGGCGTTGAGCGCGCCGCCGATCTCGGCCGTGACCTGCCCGTGCCGCACCGCGTTGAGCATGTGTTTGAAGTCGGCGTCGCGCTGCCGGTGCACCTCGGTGAGCTCGAAGATGCGCAGGTCGGCGACCTGCCAGACCTTCGCGTCGAAGAACCACATCGACCGGTAGGTGTCCGCGAAGTAGGCACGCTCGTCGGAATCCCCCGGCACCGGGGCCAGCTGGTACGGGTCGCCGAAGAGCACGATCTGCGCGCCGCCGAACGTGTCGTTCGGCCGTTGCCGCGCCTGACGCAGGCTGCGGTCGATCGCATCCATCAGGTCGGCGTTGACCATCGACACCTCGTCGATGACGACCGTGTCGATCGTGTTGAGCAGTTTGCGTACCTGGTCGGACTGGTCGATCGCGTTGTCGGCGATCACGCCGATCGGCAGGCGGAACAGGGAGTGGATGGTCTGGCCGCCCACGTTCAAGGCCGCCACCCCGGTGGGAGCGGCAATCACGATCTGCTTGCTCGTGTTCCAGGCGAGGTGATTGAGCAGCGTCGACTTGCCGGTGCCGGCGCGCCCGGTCACGAACACGTTCTGCCGGGTTCCCTCGATGGCCTCGAACACTTCGGCCTGCTCGCGCGACAGCGGAATCTCAGACACGGGGGCGCTTTCGATGGGGTGCGGACGGGACACACCACTGTATCCGGCCCGGCTGCACGAGTCGGCCCCGGTCTACGGGTTGGCGGAGAACCGGCCCCGTAGGATGTGGGGGTGAGCAACCGGGACGGCAGGCGCCGGCGTAACGAGCGGCGCGCCATCGTGGCCGTGGTCATCGTTGCCGCCCTCCTTGGCGCAGGCCTGGTCGCGACGATCGGGTCGCTCAACCGCGACCTCTACAGCGCCGGCAGCTTCGTGGGGCAGTATCTCGACGCCCTGGCCCGCAAAGACACCGCCAGTGCGCTGCTGCTTCCCGGGGTCAAACCCGCGGCTGCGGAGCTCGAAGCGGCCGCGCTGCCGAAGGACCTGCCGGACACCCTGCTGCGGAACTCCGTGCTGGGGGAGCTCACCGACATCCGTCTGACCGCTGACGACGAGTCGGCCGACGGACGGCACACGGTCGACTACGAGTTCCGGCTGAACGGCACACCCGCGGCGATGACCTTCCAGGTGGAGAGCGCCGGCACATTCTTCGGCGTTTTCGACAGCTGGCGCTTCACCACCAGCCCACTGGCCGTGCTGCGAGTGAACGTGCTGCAGCAGGCTACGTTCTCGGTGAACAGGCTGACCCTCGACACGCGTGCGCACGCCGCCGATGGCGCGCCGGAAATGTTCTCGAACCAGGCGGCCTACCTGGCCTTCGCACCAGCCCTCTACTCGTTCGAGCACACCTCCACCCTGCTCGACGCGGCCTCGCAGACGGTGCCGGTCGTCGCGTCCGGGGTGACGGATGTCACGGTCGACGCCCAGCCCAACGCCCAATTCATCGGTCAGGTCCAGGCCGAGCTGGACCGTTTCCTCGACGATTGCACCACGCAACAGGTCTTGCAGCCCACGAACTGCCCATTCGGCATCGAGATCAACGACCGGGTGCGAGACGACCCGATCTGGTCGATCGCCCAGTATCCCCCAGTCACCCTCGTGGCCGGCGACTCCACCTTCGAGATGCCCGACACCGAGGGGCAGGCGCACATTGTGGTGGAGGTGCAGTCGCTTTTCGACGGCGATGTCGAGGTGCGGGATGAGGACGTGGCCTTTGCGGTCGCGATCAGCGTGACCGTGAACCCGGACGGGTCGCTCGCTCTTCAGCTGCGCTGACCGGCGGCGGCTGCCCTGCTGAACGCTTTCTTGCTACTCCGAGCGGTCGTGCGCGGCGAGGCGGGCCAGGCCTGCGTTGTACTGGAGCAGTTCGGCGTCGCCCGTGCGGGCGGCGTTTCGGTCCTTGCGGCGGGTTTCCTTCTCGTCGCTGCGGCTCCATTGGATGGCCACCGCAATGGCCAGGGCGATCGTTGGGATCTCGCCGACGCTCCAAGCGATGCCACCGCCCATCTGCTGGTCCTCGATGCCGCTGAGCCCCCAATCGCGCCCCATGGCCCCGTACCAGTCGGCGAGGAGCAGCCCGGTGCCCGTCATCATGGTGACACCGAAGAAGGCGTGGAAGGCCATCGTGCCCAGAAGAAGCAGCAGGCGGCCGGCGTAGGGCAGGCGGTAGGGCACCGGGTCGACGCCGATCAGCGACTGCACGAACAGGTAGCCGGTGATCAGGAAGTGCACGATCATCCACTCGTGGCCGATGTGGTCGGTCGTCGCCCAGCTGAATAGCGAGGAGTAATAGAACACCCAGAGTGAACCGGCGAAGAGCACGGCTGCGACCAGCGGATTGGCCAGGAACCCCGCGTACGCCGAGTGCACGGCCAACAGGATCCACTCGCGGGCGCCGCGGCTGCCATCCTGCCGCTTGTGGATGGCCCGGGCGGCGAGAGTGACCGGCGCCCCGGGCACCAGAAAGACGGGCACGAGCATGGTCAGGGCCATGTGCATGAGCATGTGGGAGGAGAAGAGGTACTTCGCGTAGAGGTTCGCGCCGCCGTTGGTGATGTAGAACAGGATCAGCATGCCGGTCACCCAGAGCACGGTGCGGAAGACGGGCCACTTATCGCCGCGGCGGGCCAGGCGGCGCACCCCGGCCACGTAGAAGAAGATGCCGAACGCGCAGAACAGCACCCAGGCCAGGTCGAAGTTCCACTCGGTGAAGTAGCGGCTGAAAGTGAGCGGCGGTGGCAGGAGCTCGCCGGTCAGGATCTGGGCGGGCGTCGAGGTGGGAATCTCGGTCGCCGTGATCTGCTCGACCGGCGTCGCGGTCTTGGCGAGGGCGGCGGCAGCCCCGGAGGCGAGCCCCATGAACGCCAGTTCCGTGACGATGAGCCACCAAAACCAGACGTTCCGGCGGGGTGCGGGGGTCTGGGCGTCTGCGGGGGTGCTCCGCAACATCCGCCCGATCACGTACCGGCGTTGCAGCACGCCGAACACGCCGAGCACGGTGAGGGCGAAGACCTTGACCAGAACGAGGAGGCCATAGGGCGAGAGCAGCCGCTCCCAGGCACCCAACCGCAGTTCGGCGCCGACGTAGCCGGACGCAGCGACGACGATGAAGGAAACGAGGGCGAGCGAGGAGTAGCGCGCGATGACCGGATCGAGGCGGCCGCCGGCCAACTGCTTGCGCAGCACGATGATGGTCAGCAGCCCGCCCAGCCAGACCGCGGCGAAGACCAGGTGCAGACCCAGGGCGGTGATGGCCACGTCGTGCCCCTCGGCGCCGGCCGCGTGCCCCTGTAGTGCAATCGGCACCAGGGCACCCACGGCGAGGACCGTGACGAAGACGAGCCCGGTCAGTGAACGCACCGCGAAACACAAGACGGTGACGAAGGCCGCGATCAGGGTGGTGATCAGCCAGGCCTGGCCGATCTCGATGTCGCTGAAGAACTGCCCGGCTGTGGCGCTGAACCGGTCATCGAAGCTGAGCGGAATGGTCGTCACCTGCAGGAAGGTGAAGAAACCGGTGAGGGCGGATGCCACGGTGAAGACGGCGGCGGACCCGGCGGCGAAATCGAGGGCCGCGTTGTATTCGGGTTCCCGAGGGCTCAGGGCGAAAAGGGTGAGCACGAGGGCGCCGATGGTGCCGGCGGCGCTGAGGTTGACGAGGAGCTTGGCCAGCGGGAGACCCCACCGCACGACTGGTCCCGGATCGGCCAGCAGTTGCGCCGAAGCGCCGCCACCGTAGGCTAGCGCGACGAGCGTCGCCAGCGTCGCGACCAGCAGAAGCACTGCCGGACCGGAGATACGCACGAGACGAGGCACTGACTCAGCCTAACCGTGCCCGGTGGACGCACGCTCCACGAGGCACGCTGACGTGTGACGTCACAGACGAAAGCAGGGCGCCGACCGAAGGCGACGCCCTGCTTTCTTGGTTCGCGACCTACTTGGCGGCAGCCTTGAGCTTGCTACCAGCGGTCAGCTTGACGCGGTGGCCCGCGGCGATGGCGATCTCTTCGCCGGTCTGCGGGTTGCGGCCGGTGCGCGCTGCGGTAGCGGTGCGCTCGACTCCGAGCCAGCCCGGGATCGTGACCTTGCCGTCGTTCGCGACGGTGTCGGCGAGAGTTGCAAAGAAAGCGTTCAGAACGCTGTCAACTGCAGCCTGGCTCTGGCCAGAGTCTGCGGCAACCTTGGCAACGAGCTCGGTCTTGTTCAGCGACTTGTCAGCCATTGAGTGTCCTCCTCGGACCTTTGTCTGTAAAAACAGGGATTCACGTATTGCGGGCGACGCTCCGAGGAGCGACTCCGTTTGGCCGGTTGGACCGGGTTGAATCTAGCAGACAACCGCGGAATTCCGCGGATTTGCGGCGTTTCCAGCCGGTTTGGCTGCCGTAACGGCTACATTTTCGCTGTGGGCGAAAAAAGAGGATGCCGACCGGAGTCGACATCCTCTCGCTTCAGAACCAAGGTTCCGAATGACCGGCTAAGCGGCTTGGTGCGTTGTTACCAGCTGGACTTGGTGATGCCGGGCAGTTCGCCGCGGTGAGCCATGTCGCGGAAACGCACGCGCGAGATTCCGAACTTGCTGAGGTGTCCACGGGGACGACCGTCGACCGCGTCGCGGTTGCGCAGGCGAACCGGCGACGCGTTGCGGGGAAGCTTCTGCAGGCCGAGGCGAGCAGCTTCACGGGACTCATCGGTGCCGGCCGGGTTGACGAGGGCCTTCTTGAGCTCAAGTCGCTTCGCGGCGTAGCGCTCGACGATAACCTTGCGCTGGTTGTTCTTGGCAATCATGCTCTTCTTCGCCATTTTTAGCGCTCCTCACGGAAGTCAACGTGCTTGCGCACTACGGGGTCGTACTTCTTGAGTACGAGACGGTCGGGGTCGTTGCGACGGTTCTTCTTGGTCACGTAGGTGTAACCGGTGCCAGCCGTCGAACGGAGCTTGATGATCGGGCGGACGTCATGCTGCTTGGCCATTAGATTTTCTCCCCACGAGCGAGAAGGTCCTTGACGACCGATTCAATGCCACGAGCGTCGATCACCTTGATGCCCTTGACGGACAGGGTCAGCGTGACGTTGCGGCGAAGCGACGGTACGTAGTACTTCTTGGTCTGAACGTTCGGGTCGAAGCGACGCTTGGTGCGTCGGTGCGAGTGCGAAATGTTGTGTCCGAAGCCGGGAACGGCTCCGGTCACCTGGCAAGTAGCTGCCATGGTTCTCCTCCAATACCGAAGGGCGAATGCCCTTCCCAAGATCTCTTGTCGGCTGGCGATCACACTTCCGCGAAGCGGAAGCGAGCGGACCAGCAGTGCACGCACAGATATGCGCAGCAGCGTGCAACACTACGCGATGCTCTCCCCCAGCGCAAACTGAACCAATTCGACGGAGATTTTGCCGATTCAGGCCCTAAAACCGGCAAAACCGGGTTGTGGGGGCAGAATCTCCGTCGAATTCGTTCGGGGCGAGGACGAGTCCGGCGCGCGGCGGTTGGCCTAGTCCACGGATGTGGCGGAGCAGGCCGCGCAGAGACCGAACACGTCGACCACGTGGGCGGCCTGGCTGAAGCCATGTTCCGCGGCCACGTTCTTGGCCCAGTTTTCCACGGCGTCCGCTTCGATCTCGACGGTGAGTCCGCAGTTGCGGCAGATCAGGTGGTGGTGGTGGTCGGTCGTGCTGCAGGCGCGGTAGAGCGCCTCACCATCGGGCGACTGCAGCGAGTCGGCCTCGCCCTCGCCGGCCAGGTCGGCCAGGGCCCGGTACACCGTGGCCAGGCCGATGGGCGAACCGGTGGCGTGCAGGCTTGCGTGCAGACCCTGGGCGCTGACGAATCCCTCGGCGTCGCTGAGTGCGGTGCGCACGGCCTCGCGCTGCCAGGTGTTTCGCTTCATGCTTTCAACCGTAACCGCGCCCGGACCAGCCGGCGACCGCCCAGGGCCACCAGGAAGAAGACGGCCGCGGTGAGAGCGATCGCCGGCCCGGCGGCCACGTCGATCGCCCGGGACAGGAGCACTCCGACCAAACCGGCGGCCGCGCCCAGCACTGGAGCGAGAACCAGGATCTGGGTGGCGGTGCGCGTGACCAGGCGCGCGGTGGCGGCCGGGGCCGCGATCAGCGCGATCGCGAGGATCGCCCCGACGGCCGGCATTGCGGTGACCACGGTGGCGGTGATCAGGGCGAGGGTGAGCAGCTCGATCGGCCATTCCCGGAATCCGGCGGCGCGGAATCCGCTCGGGTCGAAGGTAGAGAACAGGATCTCCTTGCCCAGCAGCACCATCACGGCCACGGCCACCCCGAGCACGCCGACGGCCAGCCAGACGTCACCGGTCGTGACGGTGAGGATTGACCCGACCAAATAGGAGTCGACCTGCACCGGCAGCGACGGGTTGAGGGCCTGCAGAAGCACGCCGAGCGCGAAGCCCGCGGTGAGCAGGATGCCGGACGCCACCTGGGTGCCCTGCCGCTTCACCCGGCCGATCAGGGTCATGATGCCGACGATGAGGATGCTCGCCAGGGCCGCCCCGAGTGGGATGCTCACGCCGACGATCGTGGCGGTCACGGCGCCCGGGAAGGTGGCGTGGGTGAGGGCCTGGGCGAAGAAAGTGCGGCGGCGCAATACGACGAGGGATCCGATCAGCCCGCTGAGGGCGCCGATCACGGCGGCCGCGAGGAGTGCCTTCTCGAAGTAGCCCATCACGTCACCAGCTGTTCGTGCGGCGGCGGGGTGTGCTGCGACCGCAGACGGGGCGAACCCAGCCGCCGAAGGCCGTCGAGGGACAGGCGCAACAGCAGCACCACGGCGTAGCCGGCGACCAGCACCAGCACCACGGTCGCGCCGCTGGGCAGGTCGAGACCGGCCTGCACGGATGCCTGGAAACCGAGCACGAGCCCGAGCCAGGCACCGAGGGCCGCGAAACAGGCCGCGATCGGGAACAGCAGCCAGAGCCGGTCAGTGATGAGCCGGGCCGCGGCGCCGGGCACGATCAACACGGCCAGGACGAGGAGGTTGCCGACGGCGCTGGAGGCCGCGACGACCACGAGGGCGATGGCCACGTTGAGCACGAGGTCGAGCGCGAGCGTGCGGTAGCCGGCCGCGGCGAAGCCGACCCGGTCGAAGGCGCGGAACACCTCCTCCTTGAGCGTGAGCCCGATCAGGACCAGCGCCACGAGGCAGATGGCGACGGTCTGCACGACCTCATTCGGGCTGACCGTGAGGAGGCGGCCGAAGAGAAGCTGCTCCAGCTGGCCGACGTAGTTCGTCTCGCGGGAGACCAGGATGATGCCCACGCTGAACATGGCGGTGAAGACGATGGCGATCGCGGCATCCGAGGACACGGACTGGCGCACGATCAGGGTGAGGGTGACCGCCGCGAACAGGGCGGCGACCATCGCGCCGGCGAACAGCCCCTCGCGCCCACCCCAGACGAAGCCGATCGCGATGCCGGGGAAGACCGCGTGGGTGAGACCGTCGCTGATGAACTCGAGGCCCCGCAGATTGACCAGCACCCCGACGACGCCGGCTACCAGGCTGAGCGCACCCAGCACGAAGAGGGCCCGGGTCATGAACGGCAGGGCAAAGGCGTCGATCAGCGGGCTGAGGAAGTCCATCTCAGTGACCGGTGTGCCCGGGCACAACCACGGTGTGCTCGTCGATCTCCACGCCGACCTCTCGGAACGTGCGCTGCACGTTCTCCAGGATCAGCACCGACTCGCGCGGCCCGAACGCCACCTGGGCGCCATTGAGCAGCAACACCTGTTCGCAGACCTCGCGGGCGAGCTGGAGGTCGTGGGTGGAGACGACCACGGCCACCCCCTCCTCCTTCAAACGCTTGACGGTGCCCACGAGCGCGTCCCGATTCTGCTGGTCGAGGCCGTTGAACGGCTCGTCGAGCAGCAGCAGGCGGGGCCCCGCGGCCACGGCCCGTGCGAGCAGTCCGCGCTGCTGCTGGCCGCCGGAGAGTTCCCCGAAGCGGGTTTTCGCGCGATGCGCGAGGCCCACCGCGTCGAGTGCACGGGCCACGGCCTGACGGTCGCGCTTACCGGGCAGGCGCAGCCAGCCTAGCGAGCGGTAGCGCCCCATCATGACGACCTGCTCGAGCGTGACCGGGAACTGCTGGTCGATCTCGTCGGCCTGCGGCACGTAACCGATGGATCCGACCGGGGCCGCTGCCGCTCCCAGCACCTCGACGGTACCGCTCACGCGCTGGATCAGGCCGAGGATGCCCTTGAGCAGCGTGGACTTGCCGGACCCGTTGGGCCCGATCAGCGCCACGGCCTCGCCGGCGTGCACCTCGAAGTCGATGTCGGCCAGGGCAGGGCTCTGGCCGTAGGAAAAGGAGGCGCCCGCCACCTTGAGCGCGACAGGCGCGCTCGGCCGTACTTGAGAAGGGTTCTCGATCACTGACTAACTATCGCAGGTCTGCGGGCACCGCGGTGGGCTCGGCTCCCCAGGATTCGAGGATCAGGCCGACGTTGTGCAGCTGCGAACTGATGTAGGTGGCGCCGTCACTGTGCCGCGCACCGAGGGAGTCGCTGTAGAGCGCGTCCTCCCCCGAGTACACGCTGACGCCGGCCTCGCCGGCGATGGTGTCGGCGGCCTTCGGGCTGATCGAGGCCTCGGAGAAGACCGCCTTGACCCCGGTGGCCGTGATGGCGTCGACGAGTTCGTCGATCGCGGCGGCGCTGGGCTCGGCGTTGTCATCGAAGCTCGGGATGATGGAGCCGACGTAGGTGATGCCGTAGGCCTCGGTGAAGTAGCCGAATGCGTCGTGGTTGCTCACGAGCAGGCGCTGCTCGGCGGGCACGGCGTCGATGTTGGTACGGATCCAGTCGTCGAGCTCGGCCAGCCGGCCGGTGTAGGCGGTCGCGTTGGCCTCGACGTCCGGGGCCAGGTCCGGCTGGGCATCACTGAGGCCCGTGGCAATGGTGACGGCCATGGTCTCGGCATTGGACACGTCGGTCCAGATGTGCGGGTTGCCGCCCTGGTGGGAGTGCTCGGCGTCATCCGTCGCGGCCTTGTCGTCGGCGTGGTCCTCTTCGCCGGCTGCGATGTCCTGGATCTCGATGCCCTCGTCGGAGTCGATCGTCACGCCGTCGAAACCGCTGGCGCTGATTGCGTCGTCGAGCCACTCCTCGAGGCCGACCCCATTGATCACGAGCACATCGGCCTCACCGAGGGCTGTCAAGTCGGCCACGGACGGATCATAGCTGTGCGCGCTCTGGTTGGGCTGGATGAGCTGGGTCACTACTACGCCCGCGGTGTCGCCGACGACGTTGCGGGTGAGGTCCGCCACCTGGGTGGTCGTCGCGACCACCTTGAGGTCGCCGGCGGCGGCGCCATCCGCCGAACCGCCGGTCGGAGTGCAGCCGACCATGGTCAGCGAGGCAACGGCGGCCAGGGCGGTGAGGACGAATCGATTGTTGATCACAGGGCCGACGTTACGCCTAATGATAATGATTGTCAAAACCAATAAGAGCCGCCGCCGGGATCTCCTCCGGGACCTTACTCGAGCAGCAGCGCGGGCTCCTCAATGATGCTCGCGACATCCGCCAGGAAGCGGCTCGCGACATCCCCATCGACCACGCGATGGTCGAAGCTCGCGCCGATGGTCGTCACCTGACGCACCCGCACCTCGCCGTCGACGACCCACGGTTTGGGCTTGATCGTTCCGAGGGCCACGATGCCGGCCTCGCCGGAGTTGAGGATGGGCGTGCCGGTATCCATGCCGAAGACACCGATATTGGTGATCGTGATCGTGCCGTTCGACATCTCCGCCGGCGAGGTCTTGCCGTCCCGCGCGGTGAGCGTGAGCTTCTCAAGGGCGCGGGCCAGTTCAAGCAGGCTCATGTCCTGCGCTTCCTTCACATTGGGCACGATGAGCCCACGGGGGGTGGCCGCGGCGATGCCCAGGTTCACGTAGTGCTTGATCACGATTTCCTCGTCGGTGAAAACCGAGTTGACCGTGGGGTTGCGCCGCACGGCCCAGATCATGGCTTTGGCCATGATCAGCATCGGGGACACGCGCACGCCCGCGAAGTCGGTGGACGCCTTGAGCCGCTTGACGAATTCCATGGTGCGGGTGGCGTCCACGTCGACGAAGAGGCTCACGTGCGGTGCGGTGAAGGCGCTGGAGGCCATGGCCTGGGCGATGGCCTTGCGCACGCCTTTGACCGGGACGCGCTCCTCACGGTCGCTGGGCCATTCCGGCGTCTGGATGTTGCGGAACACGCTGGCCTGGGTGGCCTCCCGCAGCACGTCCTCGCGGGTGACGTCGCCGACCGGGCCGGTCGCCTCGACCAGGGACAAGTCCACACCGAGGTCCTTGGCCAGCTTGCGGATCGGCGGCTTGGCGACGACGGGGCCCGCGGATGCCGCGCGCGGCAGCTGCGGGAGCTGCGAAGTGGCCGGGCGCGTGGGGTGCACGGGCGGCGGCGCGATCGACTCGTGGGCGACGGGGGTGACCCCGTGGCGCTTGCGCCGGGTGGGCATGGTCGCCGCGGCGCCGCGCCCGACCAGGACCGCGCCCGGCGTCTCGGCCGGCTCGTCCGTGATGGTGGAGCCGGCATCCGCTGCCGCGCTGGCCAGCTCGCCCGCGCCGTTCGCGATCGCACTGCTCGACGCAGACGCGACGGCGACGGTCTCGGCCACGATGGTGATGATGACCGTTCCGACGTCGACGGTCGTGCCGGGTTTCACCAGGATCTCCCCGACCACGCCGACGTACGGCGACGGCAGCTCGACGAGCGACTTCGCGGTCTCGATCTCGACCAGCACCTGGTTGATCGACACGGTGTCGCCGGGCGCCACCTTCCACTCCACGATTTCGGCCTCGGTGAGACCCTCGCCAACGTCGGGCAGTGTGAATTTCGACACGCTCATCGAGTACGCTCCTTGCGATTGGTGAGGCGAGAAGCCCTGGTGCGACTCATATCAGTAGGAGAGGGCGCGGTCGACGGCCTCGAGCACGCGGTCCGGGCTGGGCAGGAAGTGCGTCTCGACGGCGGCCGGCGGGAACGGGGTGTCGAAACCGGAGACGCGCAGCACGGGAGCCTCGAGCAGGTAGAAGGCCTTCTCCATGACGGTCGCGGCGATCTCCGATCCGACGCTGACGAAGCCGTGGGCCTCCTGGGCGACGACCAGATGCCCGGTCTTCTCGACCGACGCGAGGATGGGACCGTAGTCGATCGGCGAGATTGAACGCAGGTCGATGACCTCGACGCTGGTTCCCTCCGCCGCCGCGAGATCCGCCGCCTGCAGCAGGACGCTGACCATGGCGCCGTGGCCGACGACCGTCGCATCCGTACCGCTGCGTACCACGCGGCTGGCGTGCAGGGGCGTGCCGCTCTCGGCAAGGTTCACCTCACCCTTGGGCCAGTAGCGGCTCTTGGGCTCGAAGAAGATGACCGGGTCGTCGGAGGCGATGGCCTCCTGCAACATCCAGTAGGCGTCGTGCGGGTTCGACGGGCTGACCACGCGCAGGCCCGGCGTGTGCGCGAAGTACGTCTCCGGGCTCTCCTGGTGGTGCTCGATCGACCCGATGTGGCCGCCGTAGGGGATGCGGATCACGACGGGCATGGAGACCTCACCCTCGTGCCGGTTGCGCATCCGCGCCAGCTGGCTGGTGATCTGGTCAAAGCCGGGGAAGACGAACCCGTCGAACTGGATCTCGCAGACCGGGCGGTAGCCGCGCAGGGCCAGGCCGATGGCCGTACCGATGATGCCGGACTCGGCCAGCGGGGTGTCGAGCACGCGCTTGTCGCCGAATTCGGCGATCAGACCCTCGGTGACGCGGAAGACCCCGCCCAGCGGGCCGATGTCCTCGCCCATCATCAGCACCCGGGGGTTGTCGCGCATGGCCTGGCGCAGGCCCGCGTTGAGGGCCTTCGTCATGGGCAGGTTCGCCGTTCCGGTGCCGGGAATGGCCCGCTTGGCGGCGGCCGGGTGTCCCGGGGTCGGCATCGCGGTGGTCGGTGTGGCGAGGCCGGTGGTGCTCGTCACGATCGTGTCGCTCACGCGTCGCCTCCTTCGAAGGATGCCTCGTAGTGGTCGAGCCAGGCCTTCTGTTCCTGGATCAGCGGGTGGGGTTCGGCGTAGACGTTGTCGAAGATGACAGCCTTCTCCGGGGAGTGGATGTCGAGGGCCCGGCGGCGCACATCCGCGGCGTAGTCGTCGGCCTCCTCGTCGACGGCGTCGAGGAACTCCGGCTCGACCCCCAGGCCCTGCAGGTAGCTGCGGAAGCGCACGATCGGGTCGCGGGCCACCCAGTAGGCCAGCTGTTCCGGGTCGCGGTACTTGGTGGGGTCGTCGGCCGTGGTGTGGGCACCGACTCGGTAGGTCAGGGCCTCGATCAGGGCGGGGCCGTGGCCGGCGCGGGCGTCGTCGAGGTGCTTGGCCGTCACCGCGAAACTGGCGAGCACGTCGTTGCCGTCGATCTGGGTGCCGGGCATGCCGAAGCCGGCGGCACGCAGGTAGAGCGGAGTGCGGGACTGCCGGGTCACGGGCACTGAGATGGCCCAGTGGTTGTTCTGCAGGAAGAAGACCTGCGGGGTCTGGTAGCTGGCGGCGAAGACGAGCGCCTCGTTGGCGTCGCCCTGCGACGAAGCTCCATCGCCGTAGTACACGATGACGGCCTGGTCGGTCTCGGGATTGCCGGTCGCGGTCGCGCCGTCGAGCTGCATGCCCATCGCGTAGCCCGTGGCGTGCAGGGTCTGCGAGGCCAGCACAAGGGTGTACAGGTGGAAGTTGCCGTGGTCCTCGGGGGTCCAGCCGCCGAGGGTGACACCGCGCAGCATCCGCAGGATATCGACGGGGTCGAGTCCGCGGATCATGCCGACGACGTGCTCGCGATAGGACGGGAACACGTGGTCCTGCGGCCGGGTTGCGTAGGCGGAGCCGACCTGGGCGGCCTCCTGGCCGTGGCTGGGCACCCAGAGGGCCAGCTGGCCCTGCCGCTGCAGGTTCGCGGCCTCGGTGTCGAACCGGCGCACCACCACCATGTCGCGGTAGAACCGCCGATGGTCGGCCTCGGTCAGTCGATCGAGGTAGGGCAGGAACTCGGCCGCGGAATCGCTCGGGGCGAAGACACCCTCCGGGGAGAGCATTCGCACCGTGGGAGAGGCACTCGGGGTCGCTGACACCGTACTAACCTAGCCCTCGGGCAGGGTGCCCCGTTGGTAGATCGTCAACAATGTCGGCGCAAATACCCAGGAGCTTCTCCACGGATTCTTCCTCACCGATCGAAATTCGGATGCCCTCGGGGAACGGGCGCACGATCAGGCCGACGGCCGACAGGACATCGGCGATGTCGGCGGTGTCCTCGGCGGTGGGCAGCCAGATGAAGTTTCCCTGAGGCACCGGAATGTTCCAGCCCTGCTCGCTCAGCAGGCGCCAGACCCGGTCGCGCCGCTCGGTCAGGGCACGCACCCGCCGCAGCAGCTGGTCGGCGGCGTCGAGAGAGGCGATCGCGGCCGCGCCGGCAACACCTGTGACCGAGAGCGGGATCGCGGTGGACCTCGCCGCATCGAGCACGGCGACGGGACCGAGGGCGTAGCCGACGCGCAGGCCGGCCAGGCCGTAGGCCTTGGAGAAAGTGCGCAGCACGACCAGGTTCGGGAACCGGGACAGCAGTGGCAGGCCGGTGACCGCCTCGGGGTCGGTGACGAACTCGCAGTAGGCCTCATCGAGGATGACGAGGAGGTCCGGCGGGACGACGGCCATGAACGATTCGAACTCGTCGCCCGTGACGGCAGTCCCGGTCGGATTGTTCGGGCTGCAGATGATGACGACGCGGGTATGGTCCGTGATGCGGGTGGCCATCTCGGGCAGGTCGTGGCGATGGTCGGCCCGGTTCGGAACCTGCACGCTCGTGGCACCGGCGACGGTGACCAGACCGGGGTAGGCCTCGAAGGAGCGCCACGAGTAGAGCACCTCGTCACCCGGTCCCGCGGCGGCGAGGATGAGCTGGGCCAGGAGGGCCACGGAGCCGGCACCGATGTGCACCTCGTCGACGCTCAGGCCGAACTGCGTGGCCAGCCGTTCGCGCAGGGCCAGCGCCGAGGCATCCGGGTACCGGTTGTACGCGGTCTCGGCGTTCACGGCGGCGATGACGCCGGGCAGCGGATCGAAGGGGTTCTCGTTGCTCGAGAGTTTGAACGCGCTGGCTGCGGCAGCTTGACCCTGCCGATAGGCCGGGAGGGCGACAATCTCGGGGCGCAGGCGGACCGAGGGCGGGTCTGATGGGCTCACTCGGCGATTCTACGCCGCGGCATATTCACGTGGCCGCATGGTTAGGCCCCGGGCTGGCCCATCCGTGCGACCAGTCACCGGCGATGCCATAGTGGAGTCATGGCCAGATTCCTGATCAAGCTGATCCTCAACTCCGTCGCCCTGTGGCTCACGACCCTGCTCGTCAGCGGGGTGCGGGTCGATCCGTTCGCCGAGGGCACGACCGCCCTGATCGCCACCTATCTGTTGGTCGCGCTGGTCTTCGGCCTCGTCAACAGTGTGATCGGCGGCTTCGTGCGGGTTGTCGCGTTCCCGGTCTACATCCTCACGCTCGGCCTGATTTCCTTGATCGTGAATGGTTTCCTGCTGATGATCGTGGCCTGGTTCTCGGGCCTGGTCGGCTTCGGGCTCGTGGTGGACGATTTCTGGTGGGGTGTGCTCGGCGCACTCGTGCTGGGCATCATCAGCTGGATTCTCGGCGTGCTGATCCGACCGGTCACCCCCCGCTCGTAGCGATCTCCAGCCGTCGGGTCAGCCGTCGGGTCAGCCGTCGGCCAGGCGGAAGCCCCGCCACCGGGAGGACTCGCCGGCTTCCGTGCCGAGGATCTTCCCGAGGGTCTCCCGGAACTCCTGTAATCGTGGTTCCTCGGAGCCGTCCATGAGCCGCCCGGTCTCCCGGTAGGCGGTGAGGGCGTGAGCCGGCAGCGGCCGGTCGACCGGCACCTCCGTCTCAGCGAACACCTCGCGGCGCACCACCAGGCGCTCATCGTCGCCGGTGGCCGTTCCCCCCAGGGCAGGGACAAGGTCGTCGGTGTGCTCGACCATGACGGCCTCCACGTCTGCGGGCAGGGCCACTTGGGCGGTGAGTCCCCCAAAGGTCGCCACCGCGACGGTGTTGAAGTCCCCGGACGCCGCGAGCTGCGCCGCGACCAACCCGCCCTGCGAGTGACCCACCGGAACCACCGGGTCGCCCGGCGCCACCCCGGCCTCCCGCAGGGCATCGACGACCGCCCGATAGGAGCCGGAGCCCTGGTCGGCGAGGGCGACGAGGTTGGAGGTGAGGTCCCACGGTTGTTCACCGGCGACCGGACTCCACGCCGCGGTGCCGCCGATGTAGACCACCCAGGATGCGTCGTCCGGACCGCCATAACGCTCGATGCGCACCTGCGGGGCGTCCTCCGACACCGAGGGGATGCGGGCAGCCAGGTCCTCGAAGCCGGCCGGCGGAGCGACGGGTCGGCCGGGGAGAGCGGCGCCGGGCCGCGCGGCACCCGCAGGCGGCGGGCCGAGGGGGCGGGTCCCACCGTCGAGCCGCTCCACCGACACGGGAGTCTCGCGCAGCAGGCCGAGGGGGCGGGCGAGCCCGACCAGGCCCGCCGCGGTCGTCGTGACACCGAGCAGGCCGAGGCCCTCGTCGCCGAGGGCCAGTGACACCGGGAACGGCACCCCGGCACGACCGGTGGCCGCGTCGTCGGCCGAGGAGACGATCACCCGCACCGCCTCGACCAGGACCGGGTTGGTCAGGGCCCGCGGATGCGCGTGGACCCAGGCGCCGATCTCGGCGGGCGCGTCTCCCGGACGCCGGCCGGTGAGCAGACCGCCGAGCACCAACCCCACCACGCCGACCGTGAGGCCGGGCACGGCCGCCAGGGCCAGAAGAGGTGCCAGCAGCCCGAGGGTGGAGCCCAGCCAGGCCCCGGAGAGGCTTGCTCCCCAGTCCCGCAGGCGCTCGGCCCTGCCGTAGCCCTCCGCCGCCGCGATGAGAGCGTCGGCGAGGGTCTGGCTGCGCTCCGCGACTCGCTCCAGGGCGGAGCGGGCCGCGAACACGTTCATCCCGGCGTTGGGCAGGCTCATCACCGGACCGAGGGGCTGGTCGGAATCCAGTGCCTGGATGCGCGCCACCCGCACCAGCCAGTCCTCGGCGTCACCCTGAAGCAGCCGCAGCCGCGCCGCCTCGGCCAGCAGCGTGTCGGTGGCGACGAGCGTGCTCCCGCCGCCGGACACGATCAGGGTGTCGCCGGGGCCGCCAGGCTGCTCCCCCGTCATCGCACCGCCCGGGCTGGAGCCGGGCCGGGTGCCAGGGTCGGGACCGGCGCCCGGGCCTCGGCCAGAGCAGCCCCGCCCTGATCGATCGCGGCCACCACCTCGGTGAGGGCGGCGTCGAGGAGCCCGGCGGCTCGGCGGAGTTCGCCGGCGAGGTCGCTGCGCTGACGGTCGTAGTTCCGCTGGGCCTCTGAGCGCCACGAGCCGGTCAGGTCGCCGGCCGTGAGCCGGCCCGCCGCCATGTCGACGTCGTCGCGCAGCAGGCGCAGCAGCATCCGTCGCTGCCGAAGTTCGTCGAGGCGCGCCTCCAGCGCGTAATGAGTCACGATCGTGCAAGTCGAGCTGGTGCCGCCCGGAATCTCCATCTCCGCCCTTCTGCGCGCTGCGGATTCGCTGCCAGTGAGCGTGCCACCCCCGGCAGACGTGGTCGCTATGAATCCGAGAGTTCACGGAACATGCCGCACGACGGCGGCTGGGGAGGGGGCCGGGTGCAACACAATGGGGAGATGGACATTGTGTCGATCACACCCGATGAGTCGACACCGTTCCGCATTATTTTCGTCTGCACCGGGAACATCTGCCGTTCGCCGATGGCCGAAGTCATGCTTCGCGATCTGATCACGCGCTCCGGCCTGGGTCGTTTGATCACCACCAGCTCCGCCGGCACCGGCGACTGGCATGTCGGCGAGCAGGCGGATCAGCGCACGATCGCCGCCCTCGCCACCCGCGGCTACGACGGCAGGCATCATCGGGCCCGCCAGTTCGACCCCGAGTGGTTTGCCGACCTCGACCTCGTCGTGGTGCTCGACCGCGCGCAGGAACGCATCCTGCGCAACTGGGCCACGACCGAGCGTGACCGCAGCAAGGTGCGCCTGCTGCTCAGTTTCGATGCGGCCCAGGCTGCCCTGCTGGACGTTCCCGACCCCTACTATTCCGACGATGCTTTCTTTGACACGGTTCTTGGCATGATTGAAAGCGCAAATGAAGCGCTCTTCGCGCAACTTGCACCCGCAATCCGACAGGGAGTCCGATGAGTCCGTTACCGCCCCAGGTCCTCAGCCCACTCGATGGCCGCTACCGCGCCGCCGTCACCGAACTGGGCGAGTACCTATCCGAGGCAGGCCTCAATCGGGCCCGGGTGCAGGTCGAGGTGGAATGGCTGATCACCCTCACCGACCGCAGCCTGTTCGGCTCCGTACCGCTGAACGCGGAGCAGAAGCTCGGCCTGCGCGCTCTGGTCACCGACTTCGGCCAGACCGAGATCGACGAGTTGGCCGTGCTGGAAGCCACCACCCGGCACGACGTGAAAGCCGTCGAGTACCTCGTGCGCCGCCGCCTGAGCACGCTGGGCCTCGACCACATCAACGAGCTCACCCACTTCGCCGCCACCAGCGAGGACATAAACAACCTGTCCTACGCGCTGACCGTGAGCGACGCTGTGCGCGAGGTCTGGCTGCCCAAATTCCGCGCCGTCATCGGCGCCCTGCGCCTACGCGCCCTCGAATACCGCGCCGACTCCATGCTGGCCCGCACACACGGCCAGCCGGCGACACCCACCACGGTGGGCAAGGAGCTCGCGGTCTTCGTCTACCGGCTCGAGCGCCTGGCCCAGCAGGTCGAGGACAGCGAGTACCTGGGCAAATTCAGCGGTGCCACCGGCACCTTCGCCGCCCACGTCACGGCCGATCCCGCCGTCGACTGGCCGGCCGTGTCGCGCGGCTTCGTCGAGGGCCTCGGGCTCACCTGGAACCCGCTGACCACCCAGATCGAGCCCCACGACTGGCAGGCCGAGCTCTACTCGCGCGTCTCCCACGCGAACCGGGTGCTGCACAACCTGGCGACGGATGTCTGGACCTACATCTCGCTCGGCTACTTCCGCCAGATCCCGCAGGTCGGGGCCACCGGCTCATCGACCATGCCGCACAAGATCAACCCCATCCGCTTCGAGAACGCGGAGGCCAACCTCGAGCTGTCCAGCGCGATCCTCGACTCGCTCGCGGCGACACTGGTGACCTCGCGGCTGCAGCGCGACCTGACCGACTCCACCACGCAGCGCAACATCGGCGTGGGCTTCGGACACTCCCTGCTCGCCCTCGACAACATCCTGCGCGGCCTCGGCGAAATCGACATCGACCGCGCCATGCTCGCCCGCGACCTCGACGCCAACTGGGAGATCCTCGGCGAGGCGATCCAGACCGTGATCCGCGCCGAGGTGTCGGCGGGGCGCTCTACGATCGAGGACCCCTACGCCCTGCTCAAGGAACTCACCCGGGGCAAGCGGATCAACCGGCACGATCTGGTGGCCTTCGTCACCGAACTGGAGATCGGCGACGCCGCCAAGGCGCGGCTGCTCGCTCTGACCCCGGGCAGCTACGTGGGTCTCGCGGACCCGCTTCTCGACTACCTGACCTAGCGGCTGCGCGGGTGCTGCGCCGTTCCGCTGGTGGCGTGCCACGTGCGCAGCAGCGCACCCCACGCGCGGCGTCAGAATGCTCGTGGCGTCGGAGTACGCACGGCGCCTCCGTTCAGAGGCCGCGGTCCTGCTCGTCGAGGTCGGACCTCTCGGCCGGGTTCGGCTTCATGCCGAGCACGAGCATCGCGATCACGACGAGCACGAGGATGAACGTGCCGCCGAAGCCGATCAACGCCAGCACCACGTCCCGGGTGCTCATCAGCACGACCAGGCCGAGGAACACGGCCATCACGGCCGAGAAGCCGACGAGTTCGATCGGCTTGAGCTTCTCGGAACGGCTGGGCGTGCGCGGGGTGTTCTGGGTCACAGGGTGTCCGAATCGTTGGGTGAGGCCGTGAGGGCGCGGGCGGCATCCGTGCCGGACCACTTGAGGGAGAACCCGGCGATGGCGAGGTAGACGCCGAGCATCACGAGGTAGGCGCCGAACAGGCCGACCGACACCACTGCGTTGGGCGGCAGCAGCAGGAAGATCACGGCCAGCAGGGCGGTGACGGCGCCGACCAGCAGCCAGTCACGGTCGGCCGGGTCGCGCCGACGCGCACGGATGCCGCTGTACAGCTCGAGAAAACCGGTCACCGCCGCCCAGACCGAGACCAGGAGGAGGAAGAAACCGAGCCCGCCCGCGTGGAAGAGCAGCGCGAGGAGGCCGGCGGCGACACCAACGGCGCCCTGCACCACAAAGAGGGACCGCTCCCGCGGATCGGCCAGCGTGCGCCGGCTGAGCAGACCCACCGTGAGTCCGCTGAGAAGCGCGAAGACGCCGAACACGAGAAGGCCGAATTCCGCCGAATGATCGGCGTTGAAGGTAATCGCGGCCGCCGGCACAAGGGTGAGGGCGGCCCGCAGCACCGGCACCGGCCAGTACCGGCCGGTGGTGGAGTGTGGAGCCTGGGCGTTCGCCACGCGACGACCTCTTTCATTGCGGGTTGAGACGAATACAGTCTACGCGGGCGGTCCTGGCCGCCCGCTGGGCCCCGGTGCGCAGATCGGTCAGAACAGGGTGTCGCCGATGTAGCCGTCCGTTGCGCATCCCGGCGGAATCGCGAACACTGCGGAACCGATCGGGGTGGTCCACTGGTTGAGCAGGTCGAGGGTGTCGAGGCGCTGCTGGATGGGCACGAACTGCGCGTCGACATCCGCCTGGAAAGACGCGAACAGCAGTCCGGAGTTGGAGACGCCGGAACCCTGAGGCGCGTCGTCATAGTTGTAGCCGCGGCGGTGGATGCGCTGGGACCGGTCCTCCGACCGGGCGCGACGCAGGTGGGAGTACTCGGGGATGACCGGGAACCCGAGCGCGTTCGTCGCCGTGAAGTCGGGCTCGTCGCGCTCCTTCGTGCCCGTGAGCGGCGCCCCGACGGCGAGAGTGCGTCCGACCGCGGACTCGCGGCCCGAGCGGTCGAGCCCGTCCCACGTGTCGAGGTTCATGCTGATCCGGCGCAGGACGAGGCTGGTTCCACCCACCAGCCAGCCGGGACCGGAGGCCGTGCCCCAGACCAGGGCATTGAAGTCGGCCGTTCCGGCGGCCGGGTTCGCGGTGCCGTCCACCTGGCCGAACAGGTTGCGCATGGTGGTGCCGGGCTTCTCCGAACCGGCTGCTCGGCGGAAGCCGGACTGAACCCACCGCACCGACGCGAAGGAGCGCAGGTCCTTCAGAAGCATCCGGGTGGCATGGGCGACCGTCATCGGGTCGTCGGCGGCGATCTGCAGCAGCAGGTCACCGTCGTTCCACTCCGGCTGGAGCCGGTCGATCGTGAACGCGGGCAGGGGCCTCAGCCAGCCGGGAGCCTCTCCCCCGGCGACGGCGACGAGGCAGGGCCCGAAGCCGAAGGTGACCGTCAGCCGGGCCGGCACGACGGCCAGCTCGGGTTCCGAGTCGGCCAGGGCGCCCTCGCCCTGGGTGAGCCGGGCGGCATCGTCGGTCAGGATGCGCATCATCCGCCGCAGCGCGGCCCGGTCGATCTGCGCGGGCAGGTTGAGCGCCACGAACGTGACCCGGGCCTGCGGGTCGGTGTCCACCCCGGCCTGGTGCACCCCGAAGAAGGGAACGGCGTCGGTGCCGCGAAAGAGCGGTACCGATGGAGCCGCAGAGCCGCCGATCCCGGCCTTGGCCACGAGGTCGATGCCCATGGCTCCGGCCGCACCGATCCCGGCGGCGGCACCACCCAGAAGAAGGCGGCGCCGGCTGAGCCGGCGGCCCGACTGCACGGACGATTCGGGCGGTCCACTCCGTTCATTCTCTGTGAGGGAACTCACTGGCTGTCGGTATCCATGTCCATTTCGGTGTCGCCCTCGTATGTTTCGTTGGCCCCGGTGTAGTCCTTCACCGGGGCCGAGAAGTCCAGGCTCGACCCGTCGGCGAGGTCGAGGGTGAAGGCGGCCGCATCGCCGGCGGCGAGCGGGCCGGTGAGCCCCATCAGCATGATGTGGCGGCCGCCAGGGATGAGTTCGATGGAGCCGCCGGCCGGCACCACGAAGCCATCCGGATTCTCCTGCATGACCATGTCGCCGGCGTCGTTGGCCACGGTTTCGTGAAGTTCGATCATCGAGGCTGCGGATGTCTCGGCTGAGACGACCGTGATGTCGTCGGGTCCGGAGTTCTCGAGCAGGCCGAAGGCGCCGGTCATGCCGGACTCGCTCGCCTTGACCCAGGCATCCGTCATGGCCAGGGTGTCGGCCGAGGTGGCGCTGTCGGTCGTCGCCGCGGGTGCCTCGGTCGCGCCGGCGCAGCCCGAGAGGGCCAGCATCAGAGCGGCGGCGGCAACGACGAATCGGGTGGGAACGGTGTTGAGCTTCATGAGGGGTTCTCCTGGTGTGGTGCGTTGGGTGCTCGGGAAACGATGCGGCGTGTCAGGTGCTTCAGGTGCTTCAGGTGCTTCAGGTGCTTCAGGTGCTTCAGGTGCTTCAGGTTTTTCACGGGTTGCCAGGGCGCCTGGCTCGCCAGGCAATGAACAGGGCGACGGCGGCCAGTCCACCGAGGGCACCGAGGAGACCCACCGCGACCACCGCGAGTCCCGTTCCGTCGGCGGTCTCTTCCGAGGCGGCGGATGTCGCGTCGCCGGACGGGTCCGGCGCCGCGGTTGCACCCGCAGTCGACTGTGATCGAGGCTGGGCCGCGGCGCCCACGGTGAAGGCGAAGGCGCCAGAGACCGGGTGACCGTCGGCGGACACGACCCGCCAGCGCACGTCGTAGGCACCGTCGGGCAGGTCGGCCGCCACCGGCTGGGTGGCCTGCGGCCCGTCGAGCCGCATGTCGCCCTCTGCCCAGTTCTTCTCCTCGGTATCGACAACCATGACGATGGCGCCGACCTCGAGGATGTCCTGCGTGAACGTGATGGCGATCTCGGCGGGAGCGAGGTCGACGTTCACACCGTCGGCCGGCACGGTCAACGCCACCTGGTCGTGGGCGTCGGCCGCCGGAGCCACCGGGCTGAATATGGACAGAGCGATCACGGCCAGGGTCAGGAAAACGGCGGCTGCCGGGCGTCGCGGTTGGGCAGAAATCATTGAAATCTCCGATTCGTGGAGGGAAGAGATGGGGCGGTGCGACGGCAGATTCACCGGGCACAGACGTGCCGGTGGCCGGGTGCGCAGACGCCGGCGACCTCACCGAGGTCGAACGGAATCACTCGGGCCAGGTGTCAGCGGGTCAGCGGGTCGCGCGCAGGGTGCAGCGCATCGGGATCAGAGCGCACGAGTGAGAAGGTCAGAGCCTCACGGTGCCAGGGCGCGCGGGGGCGGACCGCGGCGGAGCGCACTGGAGAGCAGTACGCCGAGATCGGCAGGAACGAAGACCCGGCGGAAAGCAGGGCGCAGCGTCGCCGCATTCGTTCCGATCTGCGCCGGAGCGAGGCGTTCGATCAGGACCGCGATGAGACGGATCGTCGTCTCCTCGAGCAGCGCCCAGAACGTCTTCTCGCCGCGGTACAGGGCGGCGATGGTGACGAGGGCGGCCAAGGCGTGTGCCACCCACATCCAGCCACCAGGCAGGGCGCCGACCGCGTGCATCAGGTGGGGGGTCGCGTCCGCCAGGGTGACGGCTCCGTGATGGGAGGTGCTCGTCATCGTCGTGCTCGAGGCCCCGCCGAGGCCGAACAGAACGTGCAGCAGAAGCTGGCTGACCCCGACGGAGAGGGAGAGACGCAATAGCGACAAGCTTGTGCCGGCCAACAGTACGGACGCTATCCCCGCGAAGGCGAGGGCCAGACCCACGCTGAGCCAGCCGGGAGCGTTGCCGCCGCCGGCGATGTGCGAGAGGGCGGCGACGAAGACGGCGACGGATGCGGTCAGCCATCCGCGACCGAATCGCGCCCACCTGCTCGTCATGGCCCTCCCTCGCACCGGAACCGCCCCGATCGGGATCAGGGTCGGATCCCTGACTGAACCCTACCGCCCTGACCTGTGCGCCGGGGCCGGGCGGGCACCGAACTCAGAGCGCGTTGACCGCGCCGAGCACCTTCGTCAGAGAGTCCTTGGCGTCGCCGAACAGCAGCGTCGTCTTCGGGTCGTAGAGCAGCTCGTTCTCGATGCCGGCGAAACCGGGACGCATCGACCGTTTGAGGAACACCACCTGCCGGGCATCACCGACGTCGAGGATCGGCATGCCGTAGATCGGCGAGCCGGGCGACGTCTTCGCGGCCGGGTTGACCACGTCGTTGGCGCCGACGACGAGGGCGACATCCGTGTTCTTGAACTCGGGGTTGACCTCGGCCATCTCCTTGAGCGCCTCATAGGGCACATTCGCCTCGGCGAGAAGCACGTTCATGTGCCCGGGCATGCGCCCGGCCACCGGGTGGATGGCGAAGACGACCTCGATACCGCGCGCCTCGAGGGTGGTGGCGAGTTCGGCGATGGTGTGCTGGCCCTGCGCCACGGCGAGGCCGTAGCCGGGCACGATGACCACGCGCTGGGCGTAGTTGAGCAGCACCGCGACGTCTTCCGCATTGGAGCTGCGCACGGGCCGGTCGCTCTGGGCGGTCGACCCGGCGGTGGAACCGCCCTTGAACGCCCCGAACAGGATTCCGTTCACGCCGCGACCCATGGCGGATGCCATCGCCCGGGTCAGGATCGTGCCGCTGGCGCCCACGAGGGTGCCGGCCACCACAAGGAGCAGGTTGCCGAGAACGATGCCGGAGGCCGCGACGGCCAGCCCGGTGAAGGCGTTGAGCAGGGAAATCACGATCGGCACGTCGGCCCCACCGACGGGGAGCACGAGCAGCGCCCCGACGAGCAGTCCCAGCACGAGCAGACCGATAGCCCAACCGGCCGCACCGGTGGCGACGACAAAGCCTCCGGCCACAAGGGCGGCCAGCACGATGCCGCCCATCACGATCGCGAGGCCCGGGAAGATGAGAGGCCTGGAGCTGATCAGACCCTGCAGCTTGCCGACGGTGACCGCGGAGCCGGAGAACGAGACGGCGCCGATGAGCATCGTGAAGACCACGGCCACCTTGCTCCACGGGCTGTCGGTGCTGCCGAGCTCCAGCATGGCGACCAGTGCCGCGGCACCGCCGCCGACGCCGTTGAACAGCGCGACGAGCTGGGGCATCTGCGTCATCTCCACGCGCCGCGAGATGGGGGCGGCGATCGCCGACCCCACCGCGATGGCGATGAGGATGGCCGGGATGTTCTCGATCCGGGCGGAGAGGAAGACGGTGATCACGGCCAGCAGCGCGCCGGCGGCCCCGATCAGGTTGCCGCGGCGGGCGGTCTTCGGCGAGGAGAGCCCGCGCAGGGCCAAGATGAAACAGACCGCGGCGATCAGGTAGAGCAGGCTGGTCCACTCGGGGCTGAGCAGGCTCATTTCGTCGCGTCCTTCGGATCGGTCTTCGGGCCGGCGCCGGCCGGTTTGCGGGGGGCGAACATTTTGAGCATCCGGTCGGTCACGACGAAGCCACCGACGAGGTTCGCGGTGGCCATCACCACGGCGAGCAGGGCGACCGCGAGCAGCCACGGCTCCAGGGTCTGCCCGGCGACGATGATGGCTCCGATCAGGATGATGCCGTGGATGGCGTTCGCCCCGCTCATCAGTGGGGTGTGCAGGGTGCTCGAGACCTTCGAGACGACCTCGAAGCCGACGAAGACCGCCAGCACGACGACGGTCAGCAGGGTGATTGGATCCATCAGTGTTCTCCTGTCGCGGCGGCGGCCACGGCGGCGGCCGTGGGTTCGTGCCGGATGGTGCCGTCATGCGTCAGGCAGGCCCCGGCGACGACCTCGTCCGTGAAGTCGGGCGTCACCGTGCCGTCGACGGTCATCAAAGCGAGCAGGTTGGCCACGTTCTTGGCGAAAAGCCGCGAGGCGTCCGCCGGCATCGTGGAGGGGGCGTCCTTCATGCCCACGAGCGTGACGGAGCCGTCACCGACCTGGGTGGGCACCAGGGTGTCCACACCGGCGAGAACACCCTCGACGTTCCCGCCGGTCTCGGCGGCCAGGTCGATCACGACCGAGCCTGGACGCATCGCGGCCACCATCTCGTGCGTGACGAGAAGCGGGGCCGCGCGACCGGGGATGGCCGCCGTGGTGATCATGACGTCGGCTGCGGCCACGTAGGGTGCAAGCAGTTCGCGCTGGCGCACGGCACGGTCTACGCTCAGCTCCCGGGCGTAGCCACCCGTACCCTCGACGGCGTCCAGGTCGAGGTCGACGAAGGTGCCACCCATGGAGGTGACCTCATCGGCCGAGGCCGGGCGCACGTCGTAGGCCGAGACCCGGGCACCAAGGCGCTTGGCCGTGGCGATTGCCTGCAGTCCGGCCACGCCGGCCCCGAGCACGAGCACTCGAGCCGGCGGAATCGTACCGGCCGCGGTCATGTAGAGCGGGAAGAAGCGGGGGAATCGGATGGCCGCCTCGAGCACCACGCGATAGCCGGAGACCAGCGATTGGCTAGTGAGCGCGTCCATCGACTGGGCGCGCGAGATGCGCGGAACCAGTTCGAGGGCAAAGGCCGTCGCGCCGGCCGCGGCCAGGGCGGCGACCGTGGCCAGCTCGGAGGCCGGCGACGCCAGGCCGACCGTAATCGTGCCGGGGCGGAGAGCAGCCGCGAACTCCGGGGCGAGGGGGCGCACGTGGCAGTAGACATCGAGGTCGCCCGGGGTGAGGTGCGGCACAACGGCGGCACCGGCATCCGTGTAGGCGGCGTCGCCGTGACCGGAAGGGGCGCCCGCACCAGACTCAACCAGGACCTCGAGTCCAAGGGTTGTGAGCTGGGTCACTGTCTCGGGGGTCGCCGCGACGCGGCGCTCACCCTGCAGGCGTTCTCGTCCGATGCCGACTCTCACGCGCGTCTCCTTCGTGGCGAACGGCCACGAGCGAGAACGGACCGATCCGAACGCTTGCACGGCACTTTCGTCCCCGTTCGTAGCGTAGTGGGATTCGCGTGCCGCCCGGAGAATATGACCGCGTTGCGGCGGGTGTGTAGGTTCCTGACTCAGTTGTCATTGGCTACTGCCGAAATCACGGCGAATTCTGTGCACCTGTCACCGCGCCAATCCCCGTCTTCCTGTCACTATCCTCGACCGTGTCTCAACCTTGTCCTGCAGGTGGTCAAGGGGTGAGATCACCCGGCAATACCCTTATGGCATGTGAGCAGTTGAGGAAATTCCGAGCATCGTGGCTTCAATCACAGCCGCCGTCGCGATAGGCGTCTCAGTCGGTGGCGCCTTCATGCCGAACGTCGGTCTAGGTCGAATTGAACGACTCACGTCTGCGATTGAGAAGCTCTCTGGTCCAGACCAAGCGCCCTCAGCGAAGTGAGATCGCAGCTGATCAGAAACTATGTCAAAGCATCTTCTTCATGGACATTAACTGCTGACCGGATTCAAGTTGGCGTGCTAACGGCCGGTGGAACTCTGATGTTCGTTTCGCTGGGCGCGAGCTTCATCGCGGCTGCGTCAACTTCACCGGGATCGGAGGACCGGTCGAGCGCCTGGTGGATCCCTGGCTATGTCATTGGCCTGGGCACGGTGGTTGTCAACTCAATCATCTTGTTGTGTCGGAGAGCTCGCGCCAAGAAGGATCCGGAAGGACACACAACTCGATCCATCGTGACCGTTCCACAGCCGCCAGTCGGCACACCGACTAATGCAACATCCACTGCAGCAGAAACTTGTAAGAAGCTAGACCCGCTGCATCGTTAGCGCTTGGACGCTCCATGCCTGCTACGAAATGCGTCGTCTCTCGATGCCAGAATCGAGAGTGGGGCGTGTCACGACCAACTTTTCGGCGGAAGGCGAGTCCACCCGTGAGTCCGAAGCACGAAGTTGAACTGGTATGAGCCTCGCGCCGCCTCTTGGACGCGTTTGGATGCCTTCCCGAGTGTTAACGCCGACTGAAAACAGGACCACTTCTGCCAGGCGAGTTCTAGGGCGAATTCCAGCGGTCGTCGCAACACTGGTTGGTTAGCTGGATTCTAGTTCGTCGACGAGGAGCTCGGCTGGTGTTGTCCAACCGAGGCGTTTCCGGGGTCTGTTGTTGATCTTGGCGGCGACTGCAGCGAGGTCGTCGGCGCTGTGGATGGCGAGGTCGGTGTGCTTGGGGAAGTACTGTCGCAGCAGTCCGTTCATGTTCTCGTTGGAGCCGCGCTGCCAGGGCTTGCCGGCGTGAGCGAAGAACACACCGTCGGTGAAGAGGGAGGCGATCTTGTCGTGGCTGGCCATTTCGGCGCCCTGGTCCCAGGTCAAAGTCCGCCGGAGTTCCTGAGGTAGGGCAGACATCGCGGTGACGAGCGATGCGTTGACTTCAGCTGCTGTGTGCCCGCCGGGGAGGTGGAGGAGGACGGCGTAGCCGCTCTTGCGGTCGACCAGGGTGCCGATCGCCGACCGGGTGCGCGTGCCGATGATGAGGTCTCCTTCCCAGTCTCCGAACCGGGACCGGTCGTCCACGACCTGGGGGCGGTGGTCGATCAAGGTCGCCGGTGCGATGAAGCGTGGGGCACGTACGTCGGGGCGTCGTCGACGCTTGCGCAGTGGTCGGCCCGTTCGGAGATGTGGTGTCAATTTCCTGGTCAATCCGCTGTTTCCTGGCCAGTACAGGGCTTGGTAGATCGTTTCGTGGCACACGTGCCACAATCGTTTCTGCGGGTGAGTGTCTCGTAGCCAGTGGCTGATCTGTTCGGGGCTCCAATCCAGTTTCAGCTTGTCCTGGACCAAGTCGCGGAGCTGAGGGTCTTGTCCGATGCGCCCAGCTCGCACCCGTCGGGCCTTCTCTCGAGCTCGTGCGTGGGCCAGGACAGCGTCGTACTGGCCGCGGTCGTGTTTGCGCATATTGCGGCGAAGCTCGCGGCTGATCGTCGACGGTGACCGGCCGAGTCGCCTGGAGATCTCCCGGATGGACAATCCTTCTCGCCTGAACAAAGCGATCCGCTCACGTTCGATCAGGCTCAGGTACCGTTCGTGTCTGTCTGCCTCAGCAAGTCGTAGCGGCGCGATCCCACCACGTTGAGATCGCCAACGGTGACCGGTCGTGCGTCCGATCCCCACGCGCTTCGCGGCGGCGATCGGTCCGATCCCGGCAAGTATGAGTTTCCAATACTCGTCTTCGCGGTTGAGGTTTCTCTTGCGCCCACGTCTGGCCATCTTCACACTCCAAATCTTGGTGGAGTGTTGCGACGAGACCTAGAACTCGCCTGGCGTTTCTGGCCCTGTTTTCAGTTGGCGTTAACACCGAGGAGTCTACGGAGGACAGCACTCGGGCTCATCCCGAGGATCGCTGCAATTTCCCGGGCGGACTCACCCTGGTCGACGTAGTGCCGCACGGGAAACTCCCGTGAAATGTCTTTCGGGCGACGACCACAAGGAGGTGGCTGGATTCCATGTTCCTTAAATTGCCGAGAAAGCGTGGTTCTTCCGAATCCGGCGTCCTGTGCAATCCGGGTAAGAGTGTTCCCGGCGGCGGTCTCTGCGACGAAAGCACTCACCGTGAAAACTTCCCTCGCTGCGAGGTTACGGTGCCAATCCGAAGGGCGTTATTTCGGATCTCTGAAGCCGACGGCCGGTGGTTCGAGTATCAAGCCCAATACCGTTCATTTAAGCGGTTGAGTGGTGATTTCTGGCTCGTGGAGGGGTTGTGGCCAGTGCGCGTGGTGGAAGCGTTTGGCGGGCCGTTTTGAGACCTTGCGTTTGATGACGCGAGGGTTTGAACGTCGTCGTCGCGCGGGGTTCAGCCGTCGGATCAGGGCGCGTAGCGCATGGCGCCAGACCGCTTTGGCGTAGTCAGGGCGCGGAGGGGAAAAAAACGCCCTGAGTCACGGAACGGCGGGCGATGCGGAGTGCGGCGATGAGGGAGACCCGGTCAGGGTCGCGTTGAGCATGCTGGGCGGCCTCGACCATGAGGGTGCGGATCGCGTAGTGGCAACAGAGGTGCCCCCAGATTTCCTGCTTGACCAGGTCGGGGAATTTGGACCGCATCACCATGCGCGGACCGCGTTGGTGAGACTTCAGCTCGTCGAACACGGACTCGATCTCCCACCGTTCGGAATACACGGTCGCGAGTTCTTCCGCGGAGGCCTCGGCCGGATCAAGGATCGTGGTCAGCAGCCGGTCGGCGTCAGGGTTGTCGCGTCCGTCGTCGATCGTGTAGCCCACGACCCGCACGGTCAGTGGTGGTGTCGATTGCCGCCCCGGGCCCGAGGTCGGGATGATCGTGGTCTCGGCCGAGCCGGTCCAGCTTCCGAACCAGGAGCGTGTCACCATGACGCAGCGCCTTCAGGCAGGCCGCCAGGTGTGGCCGTCCGTCCTTCTTGCCGGATACCCGGTCCTCGTAGAGATCCCCTGCAGGGACGCCGGCAGCCAGGAGTGCGTCTCGTTGTAGATCAGTGCTCTGCGAACCATCAGCTTTTGACACGCGCATGCATCCGACGTGCATGCTCGACCCCTGTCATCTAAACGTTCGATTACGTGACATCACGTCCGTATCGCCCAGAAACCCGAAATTTGTCACATAATCCGCCAGGCATTTCACGTGTTGCAAAGGATCAGCGCGCAAGCCAAATTGACGAGAATTACTAATATCCTGCAGATGCTGAAACCGAGGCCTGTGAGTCTCAATGGTCAAGGGCGTTGTTTCGGAAGTTATTTGTGACCGATTTCTGAGTCATCAACCGGCTTGACACACCCCATTTGGGTCACATAGATTTTCTGCGTTGCTCTAGGCCCTGTCAGCGGATTCACTCACCACATCCAGGGAGTGCCTTGTCTACACTCGTCATTCGAGCGTCCGGGACCGCACCATGGCCACCGCCGAGACGGAGCCGCGTCCCCCCGTGACGGTGCCGGCGACCATTTGCTTCTCGAACAAGTAGCCGCCGGTGACGCACTCGCCTTCGGCCCCTTGTATGACGCCTCCGTCACCGAAACCTATGCAATCTGCATGTACAAGTTTGCAATGCCGTCGTCGGCCGACACAGCCATGGTCAAAATATGGATCTTCCTATGGAGCCACGCCGCCGCACTCAACGAACAGGCGGGTACAACAAAATTCATCGTGCTGTGTCCACTGCCTGGGCCGTCACCTCGCAGCGCCGCAGAAGCCTCCGTCAGCTGATTACCCGTGAGATCCGCTAGGTCAGCTCGTCCTCATAAGACCAACAAAACGCGCGGCGAAACGATACGCGCAATGTTGGTAGCGGCAACGAATTTACGAGCCACCCCTACCTACGCGCCAGCGTTGACGGATCGGAGGCGCTACCAGGCACACCAGTACAGTTCTGCCTGCGTGCCCAGTGCGCGATCAAGGCCGTCTCGCGTCATAAACCATAGTCAAATAAGCGTCCTCCGCCCTACTCCTTCTGATTAGGCACGCCAGTTATCGCAGGTTACGGTGCCAGGCCGAGTTGTTGGAGCATGCCCTGTTCGTCGCTGCTACCCCAACGCTCGACAAGTTTCCCGTTCTCGAACCGGCTGATTTGCATGCCACGAACAGACATCGTTTTCCCGCTAGCCGGGTGGCCCATGAGAGGGCCCTGGTGGGTGCCGGTGAGAGTGTACGCGAATGCGACGTCGGTGTCGTTCGCGACGAGGCGCTCGACTTCGATGTGCAGGTCGGGGAAAGCGGCAATCATCTCGCCAAAGAACGCTTTGTAGCCTGCGTGGCCCGGGCCCTGGCCCGGGGCCGGGTCGTTGTCGACTGCGTCTTCGGCCACGAGGTCGTTGAGAAGGTCGAGTTCTCCGCTGTTCACGGCGTCACCAAACTTCTGCTGTGCAGCAATATTCACTTCTTGACTCATGTGTTCGCTCTCTTCCCAGAATTAATCATGGATGGGTTTGTGTGGGCCACGAGGTGACCATACCGCCGTTGACGTTCAACGTTGGGAGTGGTGAAAGAATCTGAGCATGAATCCGATGCCGATGAGGACGGCCTGCATTGCAATTCCTGGCAGTGTCGTTGTCTCGACGACGGCCCAGAGCACAGCGGTGCGAACCGTCGCCTCGACGCCGTTGAGGGCGAAGGATCGGGCAAATCGGATACATCCGGATGCGGCAGGTCCTCGGAGGTCTCGGAAGTCGAATCGCTCTTGGAGGAGGAAATTGCCGACGATTGTGACGGCTGCAGAGATGATTGCAGCAGCGATGTACCACACGCCGAGAGCCTGCAGTCCTGCCATGATGAGCAGGTTCGTTACCGCGCCAGCTGCGCCGATGTTGACGAAGCCGGAAAGGTGACCGAAGCGGAGTGCGGCAAGTTGCGTGACGAAGCGGACCCCTTGCTGGAAGTCGGCTCTGGATACACCGGCTTGTCGTTCGTCGAAAACGAACGGTTCCTCCACCACGGTGACCGTATTGCGGGCCAGAATCTCGAGCAGTATTTTGAATCCTCGTGGCTGCAACGCTGATATATCTATGGTGGCGCGGTGTGCGGCGAAAAAGCCTGTCATCGGGTCGGTGCAGTTCTGCAGCCTGACGGGAGCATTGCGCGTGCCAGGAGGTTTGCTGCGGTGGAGACGATATGGCGGGATGCGCCTGCGAGCCCGCCGGATGAACCGTCGTCAAGGTTCCGGGAGGCGACAACCACATCTTCGTGTTCGCTAGCAGCTGCGGCTAGCAGAATCGGAATCATCTCGGGAGGGTGCCGCAGATCGCCGTCCATCACGATGCACCCCTTCCCGTCGCTGGCGGCAATGCCCTCGAGGACCGCGCCCGCTAAGCCGCCGGTGGGTGTACTTCGGTGGATGATGCGGACGGGGAGGCGGGCGGTGTTGCCGACGTGAACTATTACCTGCGGTGTGTCGTCCGAAGAGACGAAGATGATTTCCGCGTCGTAATTGGTTGTGGCGTCACTAATCCGTGCGGCGAGCTCAGCGATGCTCGGTGCCACATTGTAGGTGGGTATCACGATCGAAACGGCCATCAGCGGGTCATTCCTTTCCTGTCCGGGGCGAGGCGAGCGTTCTTGTTCGCCGCTAGCGGGAGGCGAGGTAGAGCCGGTGGGCGGTGATGATTATCGCGAGCTACGCCAGTCCGACGTGGTCTTGCCCGCCCCGTTGTGCCCGAGCAACCCGAATACTTCTCCCATCGGCACCTCGAGAGCGAGGTCGGCTAACGCCGCCGGGAACCGAAGGACCGCAACAGGCCCCTGATAGTTATTGCCATCTTTGTCATAAAACTGACGCTATTGACACCACCGTGAGAAGAAAGTGAGAGAGCCAACGCTCACCGAGAGAGCCATCGACGCCCGTGTCAAGGGCGGGCTCACCAGCGGTCGGCTCGACAAACGCCAAGCAGCGCCGAGTGGGACACACTTGAGTCGGTACAACTGGTGGACCCCATCTCGGTTCACAGCAATAACCGCCAAGGCCGACGAGGAAGTGGGTGATAGTCGGTTGGAATGCGATTGGAGTTGGAATACTTTGCTGCGACGAACGCTAAGACGCTCGTGGTTTTCGTCACGGGGGGCGTGAATGATGACTGAATGGTGGCAGTTCGCGCTAGCGCCCTGGGAAGCCTCGCACTCTTCTGGCTCGCGCTCGTGCTTTTCCTCTGGATTGAATCCACGCGTCACCTAAGAGGTGCATCGCTCAAGGATTTGTTGCGGCTCGTGCCCGATACTTCGCATCTCCTTCGGCGGCTCGCGAGCGATCATTCAGTGTCCATGGGCGTGCGAATATGGCTCCACATTCTTCTCTTTCACCTTCTATTTCCCATTGATGTGATCCCTGACTTCATCCCGGTTCTGGGATATGCTGACGGCGCCCTTATTGTCGCGATCGCGCTGCAGTTCGCGACCCAACAAGCAGGTAGCGTCGCGATCAAACGCCACTGGCCTGGTGCGCCGGAAGGACTAGCCGCGGTACTGCGACTAGCTGGTCTGCACCAAGGGGAGGCATCTGATCATCATGGGGTTTGAGGCGCCGAAGGTACGATGCATCCGCACCGATAGTTGCGCTGGACAGTTTGTTGGACATCACCTATGTCCTCGTCCATGGTCGAACGATGACGACTTGCCAGTGAATATTGGGAGGAAGATCTATCAGCAGTAGCGGGCAAGACGACGGTGGGACCAACGAGAAAAAATTCCTATCGACGGGAGCGCGCGTCCGTGCTGGCTTCCACGGAGGCCGCTCCGTGTCCCTCGACGCTGTGCGCGTGTTCGCAATGCTCGCAATCGTGGCCGGCCACATCTGGGTAGACGGTCCAGCACGACCATTTCTTTACAGTTGGCATGTACCGATCTTTTTTTTGCTCTCCGGTTATCTCTGGAAGGTCGGTCGGTCGTTCAACCGGGAGGTTAGGAACCGGGTCAGGTCCCTCCTCATCCCCTACGCGGTCTGGCTCGTGCTGCTTGGAACGGTCACCTTAGGGACCGAAAGTGTGGAGGGCGGCTTCGATCCGATCAGGCTCGCGCACCTTCTCTGGGGCGGCCAGTTCGCGACCGATGGGCCCTTTTGGGCGATGTGGTTTGTGACAGCGTTGTTCTTCGCCGCTGTCATCTATTGGCCTGTGTCACGGTTGCCGCTACCCGGGCAGTGGGCCATCGCCGCGATACTTTTCATCGCGGCGGCGTACATCCCGGGACATCCTGCACGATTCCTGCCGTTGAGCCTGGGGCTCGCCCTTGCGTGCATCATCTTCATCGTTGCCGGGCGTTCGATGCGGCGGGCCCGGGGTATGGTGCGGCACCCGATTGTCACTGGTGTCGTGTTGCTTGCGGTTTCCTTTACCCTCATCGTTCTGGGATGGTCGCAGCCGCTTGATTTGAAGCGGCTCGATGTGGGTACCCCGGTCGTGAGCATAGTGGTGGCCGTCGCACTTTCCTTCGGCTTCATTCTCATTACAGAGGGTCTGCTGGGCGGCGATTCTGTTGGGGAGGATGCCAAACCCAGTGTCAGACGAAAGAGCCGAGTCGGCGGCATTGGCCAGCTCTCGCGAGCGGTCACTCAACTTGCCCGGGCGTCATTAACGGTGCTCTTTATCCACCCTGCGGTGGTCACAGGCCTCCACTCATTGGGTCTATCGAAACCCGTGGTCTACCTGCTCACGATCGGAATCGCTTGGCCGGTGGGACTGCTGTTGCTGCGCCTCCCCCACAGCCGCGCTATCACCGGCCTCAAGCCAGCACACTGACCAGAGGAGAATGGCGTAAACATGCGAGCTCGGAACGCTGCGCCGCGGACGCCGCAACGACTTTCAATCCGAGTGCCGAACTGAACGTAAAGCCTCGAAGCCGAACCGTTCCATATCCTTGAAAGTGGAACGCCTCCTACGGCGGAGTTTAGAATTTCGACACGCTGTGGAAATTCGTTCCAAAAGTTAGGTTCGAAAAGGTCTTTCGTTTCTCTCGTACAAAAACGACTTCCGGTACGGCCGCTGTGGATATTAACTAAACTCGCGTCTCGACTGCCAAGCAAGACCTCGACCGGCAGCTCGACGCGCTCGGCGCCGTCGGGATCCCCGCCGATCAGGTCTACGTCGACAAGAAATCAGGCTCGACGACAAACCGACCGGGGCTAACGGCGGCTCTCAAAGTCGCTCGATACGGCGATGTAATCGTGGTGCACACCCTGGACCGTCTCGGCCAAACTGTTCGAGACACGCTAAACATGATCCACGACCTGCGCAAACGTGGCGTCGGGGAACGAAACCTAGCCGATCCGATTCGGGTCGACTCCGCCAATCCGGATGATTCGATGTCGCAGCTAGCCGTAGTCATGCTCGCCTTATTCGAACAGATGGAGCGCATCTATTCGCTCGAACGTGCCGCCCATGCCCGTGCAGTTGCGATGAGCAAGGGCCGGCGCATCGGGCGCCCCAGCGTCGTGGATCCCACAAAACTCGCCTACGCTGATCACCTGCGCAACGCGGGGCACACAATCCCCGACATTGTTTCTAAGACCGGCATCACGAAATCGAGCCTGTACCGCATTCTGCCTCCACGACGGGCTGACCCTGCTCCAGGTGCAGACGAGTAGAACGCAAGATCGACGAACCTGATGCAAAAGATTTGCCCATGATCCCGAATGAAATAGCTGACGCCTTCAGCAAAATCGACGTTCCCGTGCTCGTCGCTCTCATCACGACTCTCGTCGTAGAGTACTTTGCTACGCCCGATTGGAGGCCAAAAAATCACGGCTCATCCGTGATCGCCAGCAGATCGATGAGGTCATCTTCGCATTTCAGAAGGCAGCGATGCTCGCTCCGGCATTGCTTCCCGACGAATACATAACTCATCACCCAAACACGAGCGCGGTGAAACGACGCCAAATTGAAAGGCTCGCGCCAGCGGTCGACGCGCTTTTCGACGCGACAGCGCGGTTGCCCTCGCAGTTCATAGCCAGACATTCCTGGCAGGTGGGAGCGGCGAGCTTCTTCGTGGCCTACTTTGCTGGCTTAGTTTGGTCAGAGCTGGAGTCTGAACGGCCGAACGGCGATCATCTCCGCGCAGCTGGCAGTGACATCAGCGAGTTCGACGCGAGTTCGCGGCACACGCGAGTTTTCACGACAGGCCAGGAGCCGTGGATCAAATGGGCCTTCTCGAGGCGCTTCATACGGGTTGATTACAAAGAGCAAGCGGAGGCCGTAATTGCCAAACACGGCCTCGAACTACCCAAGGAGCGCTCACGCCGGGCGGAGGGGTGACGAATCCTTTAATGAGCAGGGTCTGAGACCCTTGCGTGTCAGTGCCAAGAAGATCGAGCTTGAACCCTATCTGGCAGGGTTTCTGTGGAGTTTGGAGATAAATGGCGGCGCCCTGTGAAGCTCGATGTCGCATTATCGGGCTTCGAGTCGTCTTACATCTCATGTGTTTCGACACACCGAGGCTACGAGACACCCCACACATGAATCTGACTGCATTTGGCGAATTGGGCGGTGCCTAGTGTCTCAAGGGTTGCCGGACGCAATCTCACCGCTGCCCTCATCACCTTGGTGAGCAGCAATGCTGCCGCGTCATGACCGCATCACCAGCCCTAACGGCGTGTGATTTCCGACCCCTGTTGTTGCTACCGCTCCGGGTCACCCCATGGGTAGGCTCGGCTCATGACCTCTGGAGCGGTAGTCAACACGTCGTCGCTCGGCAATGCCGTGCGGTTCGTCGACGTGCCCACCTCGCTGCCAATGAAGATCGGGATCTGGGGCCTTGCAATCATCGCGATCGGGTTCATCGCCGTGGTCCTCAGCGACCTGTTGGTTGGCGCAGATGGCCAGTTCGCCGATCGAATGTCGTTCCAACAAACAGGCCGGATCGGGCTGGTGGGGCTTGGAGTGCTTGTCGCCCTGATTTTCTTGGGCACCGCCGTATTCCAGCGCGCCAAGTTGCGAGCGGCAAAGGCGGTTCGACCCGACGCCTTTGTCTTCATGACGCAGCGCACCCCGGCACTCATCGACGCCCTGAAGACGATTGGGACCGACCGACCGCGACTGCGCCAGCACTTCGTGGTCACGCTCGGACCGAAAGGAATCGAGCTTTGGGGTCGCGGACGAACCGATGTCCCTCAAATGGCCCTGCCCTGGAACGACATTGATTACGCCCATCCCGGCCGACACATGGTCGAAATAGGAAATATCAGCGTCGCGGTTCTGGCCCTCCGCATTTTTCAGACTGTCGATGGGCGCCGGCTAGATCTACCGTTTCCGATTTTCGGTCCGCAAGGCATCAATCGCGCAGGAACTCATGATGCCAACAAGGTGCTCGATGCCTGCTCCCGCTATACGAGCATCGCCTGACCGACCGCAGCGACCTGAATCAGTCGCGGTTCCCGACAACAAATTCGGTAAACGAAAACATCAGCCAGTGCCCCGCTAGACGTTCCTTCGTGACACCCAACCTGGCAGGCCGAAATCGTTGAGTTTTCGACCCGAAGCCGCGGCGTTTCTGGTCTGCTGGAGGCTAAGCGCTCGGGTTTGCCGATGCGTACCATCGGCAGGCTCCTAGAACGCGTCGGGTGCGACCGTCTTCGCGCCGACTTGCAGGGCCAGCGCCTCGAGTACGTGCGCGGGGGTCGTGGCGGCCTGGAGGGCGTCGCGGAAGGTGGGCTTTATCAGGGCGCGGGATAGCTGGGCGAGTACCTTCAGGTGCTCGGTTCCGGCCTCCGCCTCCGGGACGGCGATCATGAAGATCAGCGTGGCCTTGGAGCCGTCGGCTGAGTTCCAGTCGATGCCTTGCGTGCTGCGGGCGAAGGCGAGTACCGGGGCGGTTACACCGTCCGACTTTGCGTGGGGGATCGCGATGCCGTCGCCGATGCCCGTCGTGCCGTGCTTCTCGCGGGCGAGGGCGGCCTGGGTCACCAGGGTCTCGTCGGTGACGCGGCCGGTCTTGCTCATCAGGCCGGCGAGGGTGCTGATCATCGCATCCCGGTCGGTCTCTTCGACGTCGAGCACGATCGTGCGTTCGTCGATATAGTCGAGCACCGTCTTCTTCGCCGGGGGCATAGGCGACGATTCGGACTCGGACGCGACCGAGCCGACCGTGCCGGCATCCGCGTCCGATGGGCCCGTGAACGCGGGGACAGGACCGGAAGCCCCGGCGGCGGTGCCCGTGGCCGCACCCGTCGCTGCAGCGTGGCGGGTCGACTTGCGCGCGGAAATGCCGAGCAGCAGCACCGAAACGAGGGCGGTGACGACGGCGCCGGTGAGCAAGGCCGCGAAGTACATCGGCACCCCGGAGACCGCACCGAAGACGGCGACGATTGGGCCACCGTGCGGTACGGAGTTGGTGACCCCGAACAGGGCGGCAATGCCTCCGGCCATGGCGCCACCGATCATGTTCGCCGGGATGACCTGCAGCGGCTTGGCCGCGGCGAGCGGAATCGCGCCCTCGGTGATGCCGAAGAATCCCAGGAACAGTGCGGCGATGCCGGCTTCACGCTCTGGTTTGGAAAAGTAGCGGCCGCGGATCAGGGTGGCCAAGCCCATCCCGAGCGGCGGGACGGCGATCGCGGCGGCGACCATGCCCATCGGGGCTGAGTTCCCCTCCGCGATCAATGCTCCACCAAAGAGGAATGCGGTCTTGTTGATCGGGCCGCCCATGTCGAAGGCGACCATGGCGCCGAGAATCAGGCCAAGCACGATCGCGCTGCCACCCTGCAGGCCGGTGAGGAACGTGGTCATGCTGGAGAAGACCCAGCTGATCGGCTGGCCGAGGGCGAGCACGAAGGCGCCGCCGACGATCACGGTGGTGAGCACGGGGATCACGAGGATCGGCATGATCGGCTTGATAAAGCGGTGTACGGGAATTTTCTTGATGCCGAGGGCGACGAAGCCGACCAGGAAACCGGTGATGATGCCGCCAATAAAGCCGGCGCCTGATTCGGAATTGTAGAAGGCCCCGGTCGTGGCGATCCAGCCACAGATCATGCCCGGTGCGAGCCCGGGCCGGTCGGCGATGGCGTAGGCGATGAAGCCAGAGAGGATCGGCACCATCAGGGTGAAACCGAGTCCGCCGATCTGGTTGAGCGTCAGCCAGAAACTGCCCTCCGGGATGACGAGCCCATTCGGGGTCGCCTCGCCGCCGAAGGAGAGCGAGATGGCGATCAGGAGCCCGCCGACCACAACGAACGGGATCATGTACGACACGCCGTTCATCAGTGCGCGGTACAGGGTGCTTCCGAAGTCGGCCTTGCCGCTGCCCGAGGGCGTGGCGTCCCGGCTGGAACTGTCGCCGACGGTGGACGGCTCGGCGGCGAGGGCGTCCCGAATCAGGGCGGCGGGGCGGTGAATGCCGTCGGCGACCCCGACGGAGACGATCCGCTTGCCCACGAAGCGCGAGGCGTCGATCTTGGTGTCGGCCGCGATCACGATTGCGTCCGAACGGTCGATGTCGTCCTGGCTGAAGGTGCCTTCGACGCCGACCGAGCCGTGCGTCTCGACCTTCATCTCGTAGCCCAACTCAGCCGCTGCGCTCTCGAGCTTCTCGGCCGCCATGTAGGTGTGCGCTATGCCCGTGGGGCAGGCGGTGATCCCGAGAATCAAGAGTCTCGGTGGCACCGTGCTCGCTTCGAAGAGAGGTTGGGACATGGCTAAGCCGTCCTTCCGGGGCGAGGCCGACCGGAACTTCCGCGGACACCACAGCCCAAGTTCATAAATTTAGCTAAGTTTATCACTGCCCCGAAAGTGGGTGCGTGCCCTAGCCCTTTGACCTGATGGAGCCCCTGAGGGCGAGTGCGTCCGTCGCAATCCGGGCCATCGACACGACGTCACGCATCCATTGGCCCTGACCCCGCTGGCAGGCTTCACGCCGGGAGCCAGGGTGGAGTAGTCAGGCAATTATCGATCGCGTGCGGGCGTCTCCAACTCGGCCGGTTCCGGCGTTACCCGCAGGCCGCCTGGTGTGTTTGACAGACGCACCAATTCCTCGACCCAAGCACGGTTTAGGAGTGGTTCCCTATTGCCGAAAAAGTCGAATTGAAGCGGAATCGTTGGGTGGATCCAAATGGTGCTGTGACCGTGTCCTGATGCCGCCGAGTATTCCCACGAAAACGTGAAACTTTCCCCTCGGCGTACCTTGGACAAAATGACGATCTTGAGGTGAGCGAGCACCCGGTCGTCGAAATCGACGGTGATCGACGGAGTCCCGTAGATAAATTTACCCATGAATGCTCCCAAGTCCGTTGTCGATTTCGTTAGCGACAAGGTTAAAGTCCTTGGCCGTCTGACCAGCGTCGCCTGTGGTTTCGACGGTGCCGGTAATACCGATCATCGGCATTTCAGGTAACGGGAAACGCGTCGCCTCATCTTCCTCCGTCATCCCTTCGACGTCGACATCGACGACGTCGAATTGACTGGTTGGGCTGAGAGTTAGCGTGTGCACGGATGTCTCGTCGTTCTCGTCGAGCACGGTGACATCCACAGCCACACTATTGTCGCTATCGGCCACTGAGGTGACGTAGTCGAGAAGCGCTGATGTGATGCTGTTGCTCGTGACAATGGAGCCGCCGATATATGTTATGCGCTTCATGCGGTGATGTTAGCTGATTGTTGTGCCCCGCGCACGCCGATGGTCCACCGGCGCAGGCCAGCGGGAGAAGGCTGGCCTCGCGAAAGGCTGCCCCGACGCCGGCGGGCCCTGGCGATTCCCGCGAGTGAAGGTTGAAGCCGTGCGGCGCTCCAGTCCATCCACAGGGCCGCTACTGACTGACGCGGTGGGCGAGTCACGCCAAGCTGTTTCGACTTTCGAGGTTTGCTAGTTGTCATCACTGACAAGCGATGGACAACAAGATCAGGATTATGACATGTAGATCAGGAACCTAAAGGGTGTCAGGCGCCCGGCACCATATCGGCGAAGCGGGAGTAGTGGCCGTGGAACGCGACCGTGACGGTGCGCGTGGGGCCGTTACGGTGCTTGGCGACGATCAGGTCCGCCTCGCCGGCGCGCGGATTGTCCTTCTCGTACGCGCTCTCGCGGTGCAGCAGGATGACCATGTCGGCGTCCTGCTCGAGCGAACCGGACTCGCGCAGGTCTGAGATGGCCGGCATCTTGTCCGCGCGCTGTTCGGGACCACGGTTGAGCTGGGAGAGGGCAATAACGGGAACCTGTAGCTCCTTGGCCATCAACTTGAGCGCGCGGGAGAACTCACTGACCTCCTGCTGGCGCGACTCGACTTTCTTGCCCGACGTCATCAGCTGCAGGTAGTCGATGATGACCATCTTGAGGCCGACCCGTTGCTTCAGCCGGCGGCACTTGGCCCGGATCTCGACCAGGGTCATGTTGGGGCTGTCGTCGATGTAGAGCGGGGCGTCGTTGATGCGACCGCGGGTGGCGGCAATGGTGGTCCAGTCGCGCGCGTCGACGGCGCCCTTGCGCATGCTCTGCAAGGGCACGGATGCTTCGGCCGCGAGCAGACGCATCGCGATTTCGCTGCGGCCCATTTCCAGGGAGAAGAAAATGCTGGGCATGTCGTGCTTGATGGAGGCTGCCCGGGCGAAGTCGAGGGCGAGCGTGGACTTACCCAGCGCCGGACGCGCCGCCACGATGATCAGCTGGCCGGGATGGAAGCCGTTGGTGAGCTCGTCCATATCGGCGAAGCCGGTGGGAACACCGGTCATCTGACCGTCTTTGAGCTTGGCAGCCTCGATCTCCTCGATCGCGGCTGTGACCGCGTCGGTCAGCGGCACATAGTCTTCGGTTTCGCTGCCACCCGTGACGGCATAGACCTCGGCCTGGGCGGTATTGACCAGATCCAGCACCTCGCCCTCACCGGAGTAACCCATCTGGGCGATGCGGGTGCCGACCTCGACGAGGCGCCGGAGGAGAGCGCGTTCGGCGACGATCGAAGAGTAGAAACCGGCGTTGGCCGCGGTCGGCACGAGGCTCGTGAGCGTGTGCAGGTAGTCCGCGCCACCGGCCCGGGACAGCTCGCCTAGCTTGGTGAGCTCGTCGGTGACGGCGATAACGTCGGTCGGCTCGCCCTGCGCGTAGAGCGACAGAATCGCGTCGAAGATGATCTCGTGCTTGGGGATGTAAAAGTCTGCGGCGCGCACGGTCTCGACGACGTCGGCGACGGCATCCTTGCTCAGCATCATGCCGCCGAGCGCGCTCTGCTCGGCCAGGAGGTCGTGCGGGAGCGTGCGCTCGGTGTGCCGGGCTTCCAGTCCGCCGCGTGAGTCTGCCCCGCGCTTGTCCGCCAGACCCAAGTGAGAGATCGACACTCGTGCCTCCTTTACTCGTGGTGCAGTTCTATCAGGGCCCACCGACATCGCTGCCGGGCACTGTGCACACCTCGATTGCGGCCGCGTGCCCACCATACGGACCCGGCTCGGCAGAGAACAAACCGCCCTGTGGATAAGCCTGTGGAGAATCTGGGCGAAACGCCGCGTGTCTTGTGCACAAGCTGTGGAATCAACTGTGGACAACTTAAGTTTTTTATCGCATAAATGCAGTTTGATCAGGTATTAATTCTATTCACAATGTGGTGTAGAAAACCTATCTAAAGTACGTATTGAATCTTGTCGAGGTGTGGGAAAACCTGTGTACAGCGCCTCATGTTCTGGGACTAAAATCACCCCCGATTGGGTGTGTGACATCGCTTAAACAGGTGTGGCGGTGGGTTCCTTTCGGAACCCACCGCCACACGGGTGTAAAGCTGTAGAGCTTACTTGGCAGCTACCACCAGCAGTGTGATGGTCGCACTCAGTTCGTCACGAAGACGAACCGTTGCCTGGTGTTCACCCGTCATCTTGATCGGGCTGAGCTCGATTTTGCGCCTGTCGAGGGCACCGAGACCCGCTGCGGCAACTGCATCCGCAACATCCGTGGTCTTGACGGAGCCGAAAAGGCGTCCGCCTTCGCCGGCCTTGACGACCAGCTTGACCTTGGCGTTCTCGAGTGCAGCCTTGAGAGCCTGCGCCTCTTCGAGGGTGGCGTGCTCGCGGGCTACGCGAGCGGCCTTGATCTGCTGAATCTGCTTCTCGCCACCGCGAGTCCAGGAAACAGCAAATCCCTGCGGATAGAGGTAGTTGCGGGCGTACCCGTTCTTGACCTCGACGATGTCACCGGGTGCACCGAGGCCGGAGACCTCGTGCGTCAGAATGATTTTTGACATGAGGTGTCCTACCTGCCTGAACCGGCGTAGGGCAGCAGCGCCATTTCGCGAGCGTTCTTGACGGCGCGGGCGATAAGACGCTGCTCCTGAACGGAAACACCGGTGATACGACGGGCGCGGATCTTTCCACGCTCGGAGATGAACTTGCGGAGGGTGGGGACATCTTTGTAATCGATGACACCAACCCGGATCGACTTCGCGGGAGCGGCATTCTTGCCACCCTTAGCACCGCGGAGCGGCTTGCGGCGGTCGCCGCTCGACTTTCCAGCCATGATTTCCTTACTTTCTCAAAGAAGTGTTTTTCAGCCAACAGCCTGTAAGGCTCGGCTTAGAAGGGTGTCTCGTCGCTGAAGTTTCCCGGAGTGTTCCAGACATCTCCACCGGTGTTCGCGGCGGGGGCGCTGGCAGCCCAGGGCTCGTCGTTCGAGGCAACGGCAGGTGAGCCACCGCCTCGAGGAGAAGACGATGACTGCGCGCGAGTGAGCTGAGCGGTGGCGTATTTCAGCGAAGGACCGATTTCATCGATCTCGAGCTCCATGCTCGTTCGCTTCTCGCCTTCCTTCGTCTCATACGAACGCTGCTTGAGACGCCCGGAAGCGATGACACGGGTACCCTTGGTCAGTGAACCAGCTACGTGCTCGGCGAATTCACGCCAAACGCTCGCGCGCAGGAAGAGCGACTCGCCATCTTTCCACTCACTGGTCGCGCGATCGAAATTGCGCGGAGTGGATGCGATGGTGAAGTTGGCAACCGCCAGCCCGTTCTGCGTGTACCGCAGCTCCGGGTCGCTGGTCAGGTTGCCCACCACGGTAATTACGGTCTCGCCGGCCACGGGCTACTTGTCGCTTGCCTTGTCGGCGGACGCGGCCGGCGCGGGAGCAACAGCTTCTGCCGTGGCAGGAGCGTCGACAACCGGGGCTTCGACCTTGGCCGGAGCAGCCTTGACCGCGGCGGCAGCAGCTGCCGATGCGGGCTTCACGGACGCGGCGACCTTGGCGGTCGGGGCGGCAGCAGCGGCTTCAGCCTTCGCAGCGATTACCTTCGGGTTGGCTGCCTTGCGGGCGGCCTTCTCGGCGGCGAGCTTGCTCGCGACGGCGACCTGGGCAATGCCTTCTTCTGCGCGAAGCACTTTGGTGCGCATGACGGCTTCCGACAGCTTCAGCTGGCGGTCGAGCTCGGCCGTGGCAGAAGCGTTGGCGGTGAAGTCGACAACGGCGTAGATGCCTTCGGACTTCTTGTTGATCTCGTAAGCGAGACGGCGGCGACCCCAAACGTCAACCTTGTCAATGGTTCCACCATCGTTGCGAACAACGTTGAGGAACTTGTCAAGGCTGGGAGCTACGGTGCGCTCATCGATCTCGGGATCGAGGATAACCATCAACTCGTACTGATGCATGACTAACCCACCTCCTTCGGACTAAACGGCTGCAGAATCTCTGCAGCAGGAGGGTTGTGCATGTGTTGTAAGCGGAGGCCGGGAATCCGGCGCACAGACAACCTGCCAAGGCTACCGGAAACGGCGGCCCTCCGCCACCGCCTCCGCGCGTTCACCCGTTTGGCGCCCTCGTCGCCGCCGAGTCCGTCAACGCTGTCGCGAGTATCGCCAACTGTGCCGACCATCGCCGTTCTATCGGAGATTCTGGGCACGAACGGCGACGGTCGCTTCACCTGTTGGGGCATTTCCCTGGTTCGGGACGCAGCCCGGCGGCGAGCAGGAGCCGTTTCAGGCTCTCCCGGCGCAGCGCTACGGCCCAGATCCAGCGCGCTATTCCGTGCCCCGTCCCGCGAAGCCGGTCCTCGCGAAGCTTTTCTGACCACACGGCTTCTTCACTGGTACGCCCATTCATGAAGGCGTCCCGCGTGTACTTGACTTTGCCGTCGAATTCGCCGAGGAGGCGAAGTGTGCGGTTCCCCTGTTTCTGAACCCACCGGAAGTCCGTGATGTCTTCCTGCCCGTCCTCGTGCACGAAGGACACCTGCAATTCGGGGGGCGGGAATCCGCACAGGTGAATCTGTCCTCGGCTGAGGGACTCGCCCACCGAACCGGATCGACTGTCGCAGAAGACAATGGCGATCCGAGCGGCTCGTGCCCCACGGGTTGGTCCGTCGGAGTCGAGTCGATCAAGCAGAATGTCGCGGTCGATCCCGAGCGCAGCCATGCCGTTCGGCAGGATGAATTTAGGTTTCGTTCCGTAATCGAGCGTGGCGACTGCCGACAGGAATCCTGCCGTTCGTGCAACATCGATCAGCGTACGCAGCAGACCCGTGACCAGCATCCCTTCGATCTCCACGACGTCTTCGTCGGGCAATCGGTCGTGATGCCAGGTGACCCCGTTCTTCGAATGCACGCCGGTTTTACCGGCAGCCATGAGGTGGACCTCGTCGGGCCATCTGCCGACGATGGGCAGTCCCCACAAAACAGCAGCCGATTCATAAGAGTAGACGGGCTGGGACTTTCTGGTGGCCTCCACGGCGCGCATACGCAAGAAGTACCGATCACGATCGCTGATGGTGTCCCAGCCGGTCGCGTCAACGGCAACGCCACGTCGTAGGCGAACGGCTTGACCGGATCCGACCAGCCGTTGAACAGGACGCCCATCGCCGCCGAGAAACCGAGCGTCACGACCGAGATACAAAGGCCGCCAGTCATGCGGGGAGTAGAGATTCATAGCGCCATGCTGGTGGTGCGGCCTACTGGCTCCGATCGCAAGGGCGGCTCCTGTGGCCAAGATCGGCGGCGGAGGTCCTGTGGAGGGATGGTGACACATCCGCTCGCGAAGTGCCACCGGGTCTCGACGCTCGCCGTTTGTGCCGAGAGTCGTCACCCGTGCGGCGACTCTCGGCACAAACGGCGAGCCTCGGCGAATAGACGGGCCCGGAAGGCGCCGGGAGGGCCTACTGTGCGCGCTCGGCCCACCAGGCGATAAGGCGGCGGGTGGCCTCGTCTTCGCCGAGCGGCCCATCATCCAGCCGCTGCTCGAGCAGGTACCGGTAGGCCTCGCCGACGTCACGGCCCGGACCCACCCCGAGGACGGCCATGATCTGCTCACCGTCGAGATCGGGGCGCACCGCCGCCATCTCTTCCTGTTCGTTCAGCTCCTCGATGCGCTGTTCCAGGTCGTCGTAGGCGAAGCCGAGCCGGTCCGCCTTGCGGCGGTTACGGGTGGTGACGTCCGCACGAGTCAAGATGTGCAGTCGTTCGAGCTGGTCCCCCGCGTCCCGCACGTAGCGCCGCACCGCGGAGTCCGTCCAGGCACCCTCGGTGTAGCCGAAAAAACGCAGGTGCAGTTCGATCAGGCGTGCCACGGCGGCGGTCGTGTCGTTGTCGAAACGGAGGGCTCGTAGCCGCTTCTTCGCCAGCTTCGCGCCGACCAGGTCGTGGTGGTGGAAACTGACCACGCCGCCCGGCTCGAGCTTGCGAGTCGCGGGCTTGCCGATGTCGTGCAGCAGCGCCGCCAGGCGCACGATCAGGTCGGGGCCGTCGAAGCTGCCGCGGGACTTCTCGTAGCCGATGGCCTGGTCCAGCACCGTCAGGGTGTGCTGGTAGACATCCTTGTGGTGGTGGTGCTCGTCGACTTCGAGGCGCAGGGCGGGGATCTCCGGCAGCACCCGGCTGCAGAGCCCGGAGTCCACCAGCAGCTCAAGCCCGGCATGCGGGTTGTCCGCACACAGCAGCTTCGAGAGCTCGTCGCCGATGCGTTCGGCCGAGATATTACGAATGCGGTCCGCCATCGCTTCCATCGCTTCCGCGGTGTCGGCGTGGAGGGCGAATCCGAGCTGGGCGGCGAACCGGGCCGCCCGCATCATGCGCAGCGGGTCGTCGCCGAACGAGATCTCCGGGGAAATCGGCGTGCGCAGAACGCCGGCCAGGAGGTCGTCGATGCCGTTCGCGGGGTCGACCAGAGTCAGCCCCGGAAGGCGCAGAGCCAGTGCGTTCACCGTGAAATCGCGGCGTAGCAGGTCATCCTCCAGGCGGTGGCCGAAAACCACCTCGGGCTTGCGCGTCTGGCCGTCGTAGCTCTCCGACCGGTAAGTCGTGATCTCCACCTTTTCGCCGGCGATTTGGGCGCCGATTGTTCCGAAGGCGCGGCCGATATCCCAGTGGGCATCCGAGATTGGCTTCACGAGGTGCAGGATTTGGTCCGGCGTGGCATCCGTCGTGAAATCGAGGTCGTTGAACGGCCGGTCGAGGAAGGCGTCGCGGACCGGTCCGCCGACGAGGGCCAGTTCGTGTCCAGCCGTCTGGAACGCGGTCGCCAATCGGGAAACGGTCGGGGTGGCAGCCAGGTCGCCCAGCCGCTTGAGGGCTGTCGCAACGCTTTGCATGACCCCATGTTAGTTGCTGGAGCTACGCCGGCTGCCCCGGTGCGGCGTTACCCCCGCGTCGAAGCCGTAGAATCCCCTACATGGTGGCCGAGTCTGTTCTCAAGCGTCGGCCCGCGCTCCCCGGAGCGATGCGCGGCCTCTGGTCACGCACGAAGAGGCCGATCGGCGCCGTTCTGATCGGCCTACTGGCCGGGGTTCTGCCGGTCGCCTCCGCCGGTCTGCCCGCATCCGCAACCGCGTCTGAAATCACATCTGCATCTGCCCCAGCGGCCCCGACAGCGAAGACCATCGCCGCCGTAACGGCCAATGCGGTGAACCTGCGCGTGTCGCCCGCGACACTGGCGCCCCTCCAGGCTGGCCAGGACCTCACGGTCACTGTCACCGTCGAGAACGCGACCCTTGACACCATCTCACCGGGCACCATCAACCTCTTCCTCGCGGAACGGGCACTGATCAACCGCAACGCCCTCAACAGCTGGCTGGATCCGGAGAAGAACAGCAAACCCGGCGATCTCATGCTGAGCGAGCCCACGATGGCGTCCATTCAGCCGGACAGCACCGAGATCTTCACCTTGACCGTGCCGGCCGGCTCCGTGGGCCTCACCAGCGGCAACGCGTGGGGTGCCCGCGGCATTGCCGCCACCCTGAGTACAGACGACAGGGTGCGGGCAGAGGGCAGAGGCACCTTCGTCTGGTATTCCGACGAAGAGGTCACCCCCGTCAACATGTCGGTGATCATGCCGATCACCGCCCCCGCGCAGTCGACGGGCCTGATTACGTCAAAGGCACTGGAAACGTTTACGGCGCCGACCGGTGTTCTGAGCCGCCAGCTCGACGGCGTCGTCGGCCGCCCGGTCACCATTGCCATCGACCCGCTGATCATTGTTTCCATCCGAATCCTCGGTTCGGCGGCACCGCCCAGCGCAATCGCGTGGCTGAACCGGCTGGACGAGGCTCCGAACGATATATTCCCGCTCAGCTATGCCGATGCCGACCTTGCCCTGCAGGCTCAAGCCGGCGCCGGGCCGCTGCTGACGCCCACCACGTTCGGCCAGGCGATCGACCCTGCCTTGTTCGCCGCGACGGACCAGTCCGCGACGCCGAACTCCGACCTTGCCCTCCCGCCTGGCACCGAGACACCGGCGCCGTCAACGGACCAGCCCGCACCCCCCAGCGATGGCACACCACCCACCACGGAAAAGTTGCTTGCTTGGGAATATAGCGCCACTGACATCGGCTGGCCGGCCGAGGGTGACGTTGCGAGTGCAGACCTGGACGTATTCGCGGCCAGTGGCCTCAACACAACCATTTTGGGCGGATCGAACGCATCTGGGGCCGCCGGCGACTTCACCCCGAATGCATCCCTTGATCTCGGCACCGGCCACGGTTTGGGTCTGGTCGTCGATGATTCGTTGGCCGCCGCCCTGCGCACCGCCGCGGCCGCGACAACGGATGACGCGTGGCGCGAAGCCATGTCCCAGGTCAGCTCGCAGCTGGCGGTCGTCTCGGCCGAGCGCCCCGGAACCGCGCGCACCCTCCTGGCCACTTTCGACCGCGGGTGGCCGCCCAACGCAGACCGACTCACCGAGACCATCGACGCGCTGGCCGGGTTGCGGTGGTACGCGCCGTCCACCCTGCCGGAGGTGCGGGCATCCGTTCCAGCCGAAGAGGTCGAGTTTGACAGCCAGGCCGAGCCGGAGGATCGCGTGGCCCTGGCCGCCGAGCTCTTCGAGGCCGAGAAGACAATCACCGACTTTTCCTCCGTACTGTCCGACCCGGCGATCGTCACAGGCACGCAGCGCCTGGACCTGATGGCTCTGCTATCCAATTCCTGGGCATCCCAGGAGGCCAGTTGGGCGGATGCCGTCGGCACCAGCCTCGCGAACTCCTCGGCGCTTGTGGGCTCCATCACGGTCGCGACCAAGGGCCCCATCAACGTGGTCGGCAGCCAGGTCGACATTCCGGTGACCCTGGACAACGCCCTGAGCCAGGCCGTGACGGTGATGGTGCAGGTCGTTCCCTCCAACGGGCGCCTCCTGGTCGGCGAGGCGGTGGAGTCCACCATCGAAGCCCAATCCGCCCGCACCGTGACCATCCCGGTAACGGCCGCAGTGGGAAACGGCGCCGTCACCCTGCGCGTGACCCTGCTCACTCCGGCGGGAACGGTCATCTCGCAGCCCGCCCTCATCCCGATCAACGTGCGCGCAGACTGGGAAGGCCTCGGATCCCTCCTGTTCGCCGCGTTCGTGGTGCTGTTCTTCGGGTTCGGGGTGTGGCGCAACATTCTGCGACGCCGACGGGAACGTGCCGAAACTGAGACTGCGGACGCCCCCGAGCCAGAGGCAGAACCGGCCACAGTCCCTGAAGCCGAAGCACCCCGAGAAGAAGATCCCGAATCCGGGGCCGCCGGCGCTGCGCCCGGCCCGCTGACCCCCGCCAGCGCGGCCGATGCCCCGACGGAGCCCCGTGCCTAAGACCGACAGCATCGGCCGGGCGAGCGCATTCCTCGCCTCCGGAACCATTGTTTCTCGCATCCTCGGCTTCGTGAAGCTGATTGTGCTGGCGGGGGTGATCGGCCAGGTCGGTCAGAGCACCAACGCGTTCGCCGTGGCGAATCAGCTTCCGAACACGGTCTACGTCATCGTGGCCGGTGGGGTGCTGACGGCCGTCCTGGTGCCGCAGATCGTGCGCGCCAGCCTGCACGCCGACGGTGGCACGGCGTACATCAACAAACTCCTCACGCTGGCCCTGGTCATCCTCGCCGCGACCACCATCGCAGCCACCGCGCTTGCTCCGCTGTTGACCCTGCTCTACGGGTCCAACATGAAGCCGGAATCGCTGGCCCTCGCCACGGCGTTCGCCTTCTGGTGCCTGCCACAAATCTTTTTCTACGGCTTGTATACGGTCCTCGGAGAGGTTCTGAACGCCCGCAAGTCCTTCGGCCCGTTCACCTGGGTTCCCGTGATCAACAACGTCGTGGCCATCGCGGGCCTACTCACCTTCTCGGCGTTCTACGGAGCCGACCCGAACGGGACCCGGCTGGCCACCGAGTTCACGCCCGCGATGATCGCCGTCCTCGCCGGGAGCGCCACGCTCGGCGTCGTGCTGCAGGCCGTCGTGCTGTTCTATTTCTGGCACCGCATCGGTCTGCGCTTCCGCCCCGACTTCCGCTTCCGCGGCGTCGGGCTCGGCGTGGCCGGCCGGATGGCGAGCTGGACCTTCGGGATGCTCCTGCTGACCACCCTGGCCGGCGTCGTCGAAACCCGGGTGGTCACCCTCGCCGGCGACTCCGACGCCTCGGTCGCCGCACTCAACACGGCCTGGCTCATCTTCATGCTCCCGCATTCGGTGATCACCGTCTCAGTCACCACCGCCTACTTCACCCGGATGAGCGAGCACGCCTCGGTGGGCAAGCTGGCCCTGGTCAGAACGGATGCCTCCTCCGCCATCCGCGGCACCACCCTGATCATCGTGCTCGCCTCCGCCGTCATCGCGGTCTGCGCCTACCCGTTCGCCCGGGTCTTCGTCGCCCCCTACGAACAGGTGCAGAGCATCGGCAACGTCATCGTCGCCTACGTGCTCGGCCTCGTTGCGTTCTGCGTCCTGTTCGTCGTACAACGCACCTTCTACGCGCTCGGTGACACCCGTACGCCGTTCTACTTCACCCTGTTCCAGGTGACGCTGGTCATCATCGGCGTCCTTGCCTGCTCGCTCCTGCCCAGCGCCTGGATCGCCGCGGGCGTCGCGCTCACGGTCACCGTGTCCGGCATTGCGCAGGCCCTGCTGGCGGCAGGGCTGCTCCGTGGGCGCCTCGGCGGCATCGACGGGCGGCGCATCCTGCGCAGCCTCGTGAAGTACTTAGTCGCCGCCGTGCCCGCGATCACGGCCGGCGTTCTCCTCCTGCTCGTGCTTGGTGGCACCCAGGAGGCTGGATTCGCCCTGTCCGGGAAGCTCCAGGCCGTTCTCACCATGATCGTCATCGGCCTCGCCATGTCAGGCGTCTACTTCGGCCTGCTGCTGCTCATGCGCACCGCTGAGCTGCGCGGCTTCATCGACCCGGTGATCGACCGCATCCGTCGTCGTTGACCGGTCCCCAGCCGGCGTGGAATAGCATCCGATTAGGATGTGTTGTATCCGGAAGCGAGGCAATCGAGATCGCTGCCCCCACAATCTGAAGGAGTCTACGCGTGCGTCAGATCATCATCATAGGCTCCGGACCGGCCGGTTTCACGGCCGCGATCTATGCCGCCCGGGCGAACCTGAAGCCGCTTCTGATCGCCAGTTCGGTCGAGGCCGGCGGCGAACTGATGAACACAACCGAGGTGGAGAACTACCCGGGCTTCCCCGACGGCATCCAGGGACCGGAACTGATGTCCAAGATGCAGGAGCAGGCCGAGCGGTTCGGCACCGAGGTCGTCTATGACGACGTCACCGAGCTCGAGCTTTCCGGCGACACCAAAACCATCACGCTGGGCAGCGGCGAGAAGCACGAAGCACTCTCCGTGATTTTTGCCACGGGTTCCGCCTACCGCAAACTGGGCCTGGACGACGAAGAGCGCCTGTCCGGCCGCGGCGTGTCCTGGTGCGCCACCTGCGACGGCTTCTTCTTCAAGGAGAAGACGATCGCCGTGATCGGAGGCGGCGACTCCGCGATGGAAGAGGCCACCTTCCTCACCCGCTTCGCCAGCAAGGTCTACGTCGTGCACCGCAAGGACACCCTGCGGGCCTCCAAAATCATGCAGGAGCGTGCGTTCGCCAACCCCAAGATTGAATTCCTCTGGAATTCCCAGGTCGTCGGCATCACCGGCACGGATGCCGTCGACGGCTTGGTCCTGCGCAACACCGTCTCGGGTGATGAAACCTTGCTCCCCCTCGGCGGAATCTTCGTGGCCATCGGCAACGACCCGCGCACGCACCTCGTGCACACCAAGCTCGATTTGACCCCGGAGGGCACCATCGCCGTCGCTGGTCGCAGCTCGAAAACCAGCCAGACCGGTGTTTTCGCCGCCGGGGACGTGATCGACCCGACCTATCGCCAGGCGGTGACCGCAGCGGCATCCGGAACCGTCGCCGCACTCGACGCGGAGCACTACCTGGCCTCGCTTCCCGAGAACCTGCTGGCCAGCGCCGGCGAACCCGCACTCGCGTAACCCCTCACCGAAGTCACATAACCCTCAATCAAGGAGTAACCACATGTCTGCACGCGCCGTCACCGACGTCACCTTCGACCAGGAAGTCATCAACAACGAAAAAACCGTTCTGGTGGACTTCTGGGCGGAATGGTGTGGCCCGTGTCGCGCCGTCAGCCCGATCCTCGACCAGATTGCCAGCGAGAACGCTGACAAGCTCGACATCGTCAAGCTGAACGTCGACGACTTCCCGGCGCTGGCCGCCAAGTACCAGATCACCTCCATCCCGGCGATGAAGGTGTTCCAGAAGGGCGAGGTCGTCAAGACCGTCATCGGCGCCAAGCCGAAGGTCGCCCTTGAGAAAGATTTGGCCGCCTACCTGGCCTAACCGTCCCTGCCTCTACCGAGGCCCTGACCCGTCCGGCTCACGCCGGGCGGGTTTTTCGGGATTCGGGCCGGATGGTACCGACCGCATACGATTGAAACCTCACCAGATCGGAAGTGACGTGACAGCGAAGCGCTCCCCCCAGACCGGCAACAACCTCGACCCGTGGTACCACCACTACGCCGAGCGAGCCGCGGGGTTGCGCGCCTCCGAGGTCAGGGCTCTCTTCGCGGTGGCCTCCCGCCCCGAAGTCGTCTCACTGGCCGGCGGCATGCCCTTCGTGGCTGCCCTACCGCCCGACCTGGTTATCAACGCCATGGACCGGGTCATGCGCCAGCAGGGCCCCGTCGCTCTCCAATACGGCTCTGGTCAGGGCGTTCCCGTTCTGAGGGAGCAGATACTCGAGGTGATGGGGCTTGAAGGCATCCGTGCGCACGCCGACGATGTCGTCGTGACAACGGGGTCGCAACATGCCCTCGAATTGGTCAGTAAACTTTTTCTCGACCCGGGCGACGTGGTGCTCTCGGAGGGCCCCAGCTACGTCACGGCCATGGTCATCTTCAAGTCGTATCAGGCCGAGGTAGAACACGTGCCCATGGACGAGCACGGCCTGATCCCTGAAGCGCTCCGCCAGCACATCCAGCGCCTCAAGGCCGCCGGCAAGACCATCAAGTTCCTGTATACGATCCCGAACTTCCACAACCCGGCCGGAGTGACCCTGAGCTGGGCCCGTCGCCTCGAGATCCTCGAGATCGCCCGGGCGAACGACATCCTGGTGTTGGAAGATAACCCCTACGGACTGCTCTACTTCGACCAGCCGGCACCGGATGCGATGCGCTCGCTCGAAGAGGACGGAGTCGTCTACCTAGGCACGTTTTCCAAGACCCTCGCCCCGGGCTTCCGGGTCGGTTGGGCGCTGGCCCCGCACGCCATCCGGGAGAAACTGGTGCTTGCCAACGAGGCCGCGGTGCTCTCCCCCAGCTCGTTCAGCCAACTGGTGATTTCCGAGTACCTGGCGACGTCCGATTGGAAGGGCCAGATCAACACCTTCCGCGGGGTCTACCACGAGCGAAAGAACGCACTGCTGGACGCCCTGGAAGAGTACCTGCCCGGCCTCACCTGGACCAATCCGAACGGAGGGTTCTACGTCTGGGTCACTCTTCCAGAGGGACTGGACTCCAAGGCCATGCTGCCGCGGGCGGTCAAGGAACTCGTGGCGTACACGCCCGGCACCGCCTTCTTCGCCGACGGCGACGGGCGGCGCAACATGCGCCTCTCGTTCTGCTACCCGACGCCGGATCACATCCGGGTCGGAATCCGTCGCCTCGCATCCGTCCTCCGTGATGAGCTCGACCTGCTCGAGACCTTCGCCGGCACCGGTTCCCTGAACCCGTTGCGCGCAGAAGGCCGCTTCAACTCCCCACCCCCCGACATTTCGTAGTTCGTCTCCGTCGGTATCCACACCAGCCAAAGCAAGGAAAAACCCTGACCATGAGCGATTTTTTGGCACTTGACATCGTTGTTCTCGCGGGCGGGATCTCGCACGAGCGGGACATCTCACTGCGCTCGGGTCGCCGGGTCGCGGATGCACTGACAAGCTTGGGCCATACCGTCACCGTTCTGGACCCGCAGGCCGGCCTGCTCGCCGATCTGACCATCCGGAAACCCGATGTGATCTGGCCGGTCGTGCACGGCGCCACCGGTGAGGACGGTGCACTCCTGGCCCTGCTGGAGACCACCGGGATACCCCACGTGGGCTCGCTAGCTGGACCGGCCCGTCTGGCCTGGTCGAAGCCGATCGCCAAGGAGCTCGTGCGCCGGGCCGGCTACGCCACCCCCGACGCAATCGCTCTGTCCACCGAAACGTTCCGCGATCTCGGTGCCGCCAGCGTCCTCGAGCACCTCCTGACGGCCATGCCCACGCCGCTCGTGGTGAAACCGGCCGAGGGTGGCTCGGCCCAGGGGGTCAACATCATCGACTCCCCCGCCGGACTGCCGCGTGCCATGGTCGACGCCTACACCTACGCCACGGTCGCCCTGGTGGAGGAGAAGGTCGAGGGTACCGAACTCGCGGTCACGGTCATCGACATTGGAGACGGCCCCATTGCACTGCCCGCCGTGGAGATCGTGCCCATTGACGGCGTCTACAGCTTCGAGGCCCGCTACAACGCGGGAGAGACGCTGTTCTACACACCGGCCCGGATCCACGCGGAGATTGCGGAACTGGTGGCACAAACCGCGGTCGCCATCCATGAACTGCTCGGCCTGCGCCACATCTCCCGCATCGACCTGATCGTGGACTCGGATGGCGTTCCCTGGTTCCTGGAAGCGAACGTGCTTCCGGGTCTGACCGAGACGTCCCTGGTGCCCCAGTGCATCGAGGCTTCCGGTCAGTCTCTCGGCGCCGTCTACGACGCCCTCGCCCGAGCCGCCATCGCTGGCTCGTAGTCCGCGCCGTGGGCCGTGTTTCACGTGAAACATGGTTCTGTCGCCACTCGAGCCCGTCGGTGGACGAGCTCATCGAGACCACGCCGACCAGCCCCCCCCCCCCNCCCCCCTCACGCTGGTGAAGGCTATCGAGCACCCACCCCGCTCCCACACCGCCCGCCCTGCCGGCATGGACGCCTTGCCCCCCGTACCTGCCCGAATGCCCGGACGGCACCGACGTCGTTGGCTGCACCTGGAAGTTAGGTCGCATACTCTTTCATTACACCGTCGGAGATGGTGACGAGTGCACACGCACCCGACGCTCGGTGTCGCTCTTCTGCGTCGATGAACACTACTTGATCGACGATGCTCTCGCGAGGGACAGCCCCGGCCACACTTGCCACCGTCCGCTCACCGACCGTCATTCGCGGGATCCAACGTTTCACGTGAAACGCTCACGACACATCCACTCGCTGACCGCAGTAGACGCTAAACCACCGAGTCTCCACGTACGAACCGGCCCGAGAACAACCACGGGTGAGCAAGCTCGGACTGACTGACCCTCTCCCCTACCCCTCCCCTTTGGCAGCGTGGCGCCTTCGCGGATTCGGCGGATGTGACGCAAGCTAACGTAATGAGACCAGACCGCAGACGAACCGCCGTGCCTCCACGGAGTCGGCACTCCGCGCGCAAGGCAGGACATTTTCACCGTTCCGCCGCACCGTGTGCCCGGGATTAGGCGCAATCCAGACAGGCAACATCGCGACCATATCGGCCTAGGTAGCGGATCGAACTCGCGACTGTGACAGATGCCATGCCGTGGGCGGATGCATCCGCTGACGATCCCCGATCTCACGAACACACTCATTTCGGCGGTCGATCCTGTCAAGACCGGAATGGGAACCGGCGCAGGTGCGCGGAGGTGTCGACGCTGCGGAACTGCTCCAGTGTCGAACTTTTAGAGACCAGATCCGAACCCGGCATGTGTTTCACGTGAAACATGACCATTTCGGGACGGGGAAACGATATTCTTCGCCCACGCAGTGCCCTGGAACCCGTTCGCATGGCGACCCGCCCGATCTGGACGTCGTGTCTTCGGGTCTGCCTGTCGGGGTTCTTGCACTCGACGCGGTTGGATTTCGCCAATGTCGATCAGGGACGAGGGGATGCCGATACTGCCTCACCCAGGTCCTGCTGGGTTTGCGCAGCGCACGGGGCAGGCGACTTCCCGCCGTGTTGCACAAACGGCAGGACCAAACCCACGAGCCGTGGGGAACAAGTCATCAGTTGACAGGGGCCGAGAGTGGCTCCAGTGATTGACCTCACCCGCGCAACACTCATGATTTACCAGGTTGCCCCGCGTCAGGCTCGGTCACGCGGAAGGACCCCAGGAGCCCGGCACGTGACGAACCCGACCACCGAAGCGGATCGACGGGAACCAGTCCCGCCACGCTTGACCACCGGAACGGGACGGGGGGCGACGGTCGTCGAGCCTGTCGCAACCTGTGCACACTGGATCGCTCCATTCTCTGCAGGCAAGAATCTGACCGCGGATGCCGGCTGCTCACTCGAAATGAGCGCCGTGACTCAAGCCGTGAATCCAGGGTGGGCTGGTCAGTGCGCTTCTTGAGTGCACGATCTCTGAAACGCAGAATTTAGGCCTCATAAGGGCCGTAACGCGGATTTCTGTTCTGCCACCTGAGTGCTTAGGTTGCTTCCTGATGACGTCTAATGTGCAGTTCATGGCTGATTTGATCGCCCGGAGACTCAGCTGGCGATGACCGGAGGTCGGTTTGACGAATCGCAGGCCCACATGCACGGGAGGACCAGCGTATCTGGATGGACGTGCGACCAAGATGTCGGGTCGCGGGTCTCGGGTCCCGGGTCTCGACAGGCTCCACCACCGGAAGAGGTGAGGGGACAGAAGTCTGGACAGGCTCGAACACCGCGGCCCGGTTCGACGCACGGTGAAGGCCGAAGCTCATGTTTCACGTGAAACACTAACGGGGTGGGGCGGGTGTCGACACACGCGACCACGGGGTGATCGATCACCGGCCAGTCGACCAGCGAGCGGTCGATCAGCGGGGCACTCGACACTGGGGTGAGGCTAGCTGGCTCCGAAACCGGGTTCACCGAGGACGTCGAGAATGCGATTGAGATCACCGATCGTGGCAAAATCGACCATGATCTGGCCTTTTCTTGCGCCTAAATGGATCTTTACGCGTGTGTCGAGTCGGTCACCGAGGCGTTCCGCGATCTCGTCGAGGTGTCCCTGACGACGTCCGCCCGTTGGCTTAGCGGAATCGACACGTGGCTGCATCGCGGCCGCGGCCTCCGCTGCCCGCACGGAGAGATCCTCGTTGACGATTTTATCGGCCAGCTTGACCATGCCCGCCGGATCCCCGACGGAGAGGATCGCGCGCGCGTGCCCGGCGGACAGAACACCGGCGGCAACGCGCATCTGCACGGCCTCGGGGAGCTTCAGCAAACGGATGGTGTTGGTGATCTGCGGCCGCGACCGACCGATCTTCTGTGCGAGCTCCTCCTGGGTGATGCCGAAATCGGCCAGCAACTGCTGGTAGGCGGACGCCTCCTCGAGCGGGTTCAGCTGTGCGCGATGCAGGTTCTCCAGCAGCGCGTCACGCAACATGTCGGCATCCGCAGTTTCACGGATGATCGCCGGAATGGTGGTCAGTCCGGCCACCTTCGTGGCACGAAGCCGACGCTCCCCCATCACTAGTTCGTATTTGCCGGGCTGCTCCACGATGGAACGAACCACGATGGGCTGCAGCACGCCGACTTCCTGGATGCTGTGTACCAGCTCGGCCAGGTCGGACTCATCGAAGGTGCTCCGCGGCTGGACGTGGTTCGGCACGATGTCACTGGGATTGAGGTGCGCGAGCCGCGCACCCGGAACCGGGAGAAGTCCCTCGGTCTCGTCCGGGCGCACCGCATTGGCGTAGGGGAAGAACACATCGACTGGACGCGCCTGAGTCGGGTCGTCCTGAATGGGGATGAGTGCACCGATCCCCCGGCCAAGCCCAGTCCTTTTAGCCATTAGAGTGCGACTCCTGTCTTGGGGGCGCCCCGATGGGCGATCTCTGCTGCTGCTTCGAGGTATGAGAGTGATCCGGCAGAGTTGAGGTCGTAACTGATAACGCTCTGACCGTAGCTCGGCGCCTCAGAGACACGCACGGAACGCGGTATAAGGGTGTTCAGAACCTGCTTGGGGAAGTGTTCACGCACATCCTGGGCCACGTGGTTCGCCAGGTTGGTGCGGCTGTCGTACATCGTGAGCAGAATCGTGGACACCTCGAGGTCCGGGTTCAAGTGCTTCTCGATCAATTCGATATTCTTAAGCAGTTGACTGAGACCTTCGAGCGCGTAGTACTCACACTGAATCGGGATCAGCACCTCGCGGGCCGCGACAAACGCGTTGATCGTCAAGAGTCCCAGAGATGGGGGGCAGTCGATGAAAACGTAATCGTAGGGGTCATCCATCGTTTTCAGGTGCGATTCGAGGGCGCGGTTGAGACGCTGCTCACGGGCGACCAGGGAGACGAGCTCTATTTCTGCACCCGCGAGGTGGATGGTGGCCGGCACACAGAACAGCGAGCCGAACTCCGGGCTGTTCTGAACGACCGCAGCCATTTCCTCGTCGTTGACGATGACGTCGTAGACGCTGGGTGTTTCCGCGCGATGTTCGACGCCCAAGGCTGTAGACGCGTTGCCCTGGGGGTCCAAGTCGATCACCAGAACGCGCGCGCCCTGACGGGCCAGAGCGGCCGACAAGTTGACCGCGGTCGTGGTCTTGCCGACGCCACCCTTCTGGTTCGAGATGGTGATGACGCGCGTCTTCTCCGGCCTCGGCAGCGTCTCGGAGGCAATCCGCTGTCGGCGCCGCGTCAGATCAGAAATCTCACGCGCAAGCGGGGTTGTATCGTCAAACACCGCGGCCGCCTTGCTTGATTGCTGGTCTTCACCAGGTTGTTTCACGTGAAACCTTCGCGTTCGACGATTGATGAGCCACCCCCACAGGGACTCCGGTTGTACCTCAGCACTGATAAGAGCAGACACCAGGGACTAATCCACTGTAGCCCTTATGACTCGAGTCACATCCTGCAGCACGCCCTCGCCGAGGGTGATCACCTCGACATTGCTGAGCCGGAACTTACGGATGGCCTTCGCCGCGGCTTCGACCTCCGCCGCGGCGCCCGTGCCCTTCATCAGCACCAACTCACCGCCGGGATTCAGAAGGGGGGCCGTGAGAGGGATCAGGGTGCGGAAGGCACTGACCGCACGGGCGGTCACCTGGTCAAGCCGCCCGGGCAGCCGAACGTCTTCCGCCCGAGCCCGGAGTACGGTCGCATTGGTCAGGCCGAGCGCGGCCACTTGGCCGGTCAACCACGCGACCCGGCGCTCCATGGGCTCGATGAGTACGAACGTCACGTCCGGCCGGGCGATCGCCAGCACCAAGCCGGGTAACCCGGCCCCGGAACCGACATCGCCGACGAGTCCGGGTCGGAGCAGCGGCGCCACGATCGCACAGTTGAGGATATGTCGACTCCATAGCCGTGGTACTTCCACCGGGCCGATCAGGCCCAGTTCCTCGCCCTGCGCAGCCAAACTGGCCACGAAGGCGCGGGCACCGTCGATCTGGCCACCGAAGAGATCCGCGGCAACGGCTGGCTCCGCCTCGAGAGTGTGAGTCACAATATTTCGATGTACTACGCGGCGGAGATGACCGTGTGACGGTCCCGGCCCTCGCCTTTGGACTCAGAGACGAAACCCGCCTCCGACACCAGGTCATGCACGAGCTTGCGCTCGTAGGAGGACATCGGCGGCAGTGATGCCTCGGCGGCACCCGCCTGGATGCGTTCCACGGCGCGGGACACCAGCGAGGCTAACTCGGCCTGCCGGGCGTCGCGCGAGCCGCCGATATCCAGGATCAACCGCGAGAAAGCTCCGGTCTTGTTCTGCACGGCCAGTCGCGTCAATTCCTGCAAGGCATTGACGGTTTCCGGCTTTGACAGCAAACGCAGGTTCGCGACATCCGAGGAATTGACGGACAGGTATGCCCGCCCATTACGCGCGTCAATGTCGATGTCCCCGTCGAGGTCGCAGATATCGAGGAATTCCTCGATGTAGTCCGCGGCGATGTCCCCCTCCTGCTCGAGCTGGCCGAGCGTGGGGGAATCGTCCGCCGGTCCAGGTGCGGCGATCACGTCAGTGTTCTCAGTCACGTTGGGTCTCTTCTTATTTTTTAGGGCCGGATTGCTTTTTGGCACGATTCTTTGCGACCGGCTGCTGACGCTGAGGCTTCTTGGGTTCTTCGACCACAATCACGTCACCATCCGTGGCGATGAGTTTACCCTTTCGGGCCAGTCGCTCTTCGCGCGCCTTGGCGGCCTCGCTGCCGGGCGTGGGCATATTCCGGATGACCAGGAACTGCTGGATCATGGTCCAGATGTTCGAGGTGAGCCAGTAGAACATGACGCCGAGGGGGAAGGCAACACCGGAGAAGGCAAAGACGAGGGGAAGCAGGTAGAGCATGATGCGCTGCTGCTTGAACATGGGGCTCGCCTTGGTTTCCGGCGACATGTTCTTGGAGACGATCTGTAGCTGGGTGATGAACTGTGAGGCAGTCATCAGAACCACCATGATGGCCGCGATCCACATAACAACGGCATTGAAGTCCTGACCAGCGACCATTTTTGTCCACTGAGACGCGAACGAGTCATGCAGCGGCGCGTCGCCGAATAGGGTGGCGTTTCCGAAGCTCTTCGCGAGATCGTCGTTGAGTGGGCCGACTCCAGCCTGACTGCGTTGCGCGTCATTCAATACGGAGAACAGGGCGAAGAAGATCGGCATCTGCAGCAACAGAGGCAGGCAGGAGCTCAGCGGGTTGGTGCCTGTGCGCTTGTAGAGCTCCATGGTCTCGCGGGACATGGCCTCGCGCGAAAACTGGTCTTTCTTGCCCTTGTACTTGTCCTGAATCTTCTTGAGTTGCGGCGCGACCTCCAGCATCTTGCGCTGGCTCTTGATCTGCCGCACGAAGATGGGAATCAGGGCGGCCCTGACGACAATCACGAGTCCGACGATCGAGAGCACCCATGTGAGGCCGTCGTCGTAGTTCATCCCCATGACGGAGAAGAGGGAGTGGAATGCGACGAGTAGAGCCTCGACGACCCATTTCAGCGGCCAGAGAATCGTACCTAGGAGGTCCATCTTTGCGTCAGCCCTTTCCGTGGCTCGCTGCGATAACAAAACCAAACGACGTCACGATGACGCGACGCTTCCGCCTGAGGGGAACGTCATCGATCCCGCCTTCGGCCCACGGATGGCATCGGCCCAGCCGCAGCGCGGCTCGGGCTGATCCCACGACGAGTCCGTATTCCTGAACGGTGCCGAGTGCATACGCCGAACAGGAGGGGTAGTACCGGCAAACATCGCCGTAGAGCGGGGAAATCACGGCTCGGTACGCACGCAGTACGAGAACCCCCGCATTGCGTGGGAGGAGTATGAGCGTAGTCAAGAACCTGTTCATCAGTCAGCGATCCGATCGGATCGCTGCCGGGGCCTTACCGGCAACGGATCTAACCGAAATGCGCTGAAACTTCTCCAGCGCCACGGACAGTTCCGCATGCAGGGTCGACCACGGCGCATCCGCTGCTGACGGCAGAGCGCGGATGACGACATCCGTGCCGGGCCGCGCAGAGATCAGCACAGCGTAGCTCGCCGCCTTCAAACGACGTCGGACTCGATTGCGCCGCACGGCGTCACCCACGTTTTTCGCCACAATGAAACCGAACCGTGCCGGAGCCTCCTCCGGATTCCGGCGCAGATACGTCACCAGGTGCGGGCCGACGATGCGCGCACCCCGGCGCACGACCGACTTGTAGTCGTCACCGGCGGTGATGCGATTGGCCCCCGCGAGCACGAGAGTACTTAAGCGGAGAGTTCGATGCGACCCTTGCGACGGCGAGCACCCAGAATCGCGCGGCCGGCACGGGTCTTCATGCGAAGGCGGAAGCCGTGCACCTTGGCGCGACGGCGATTGTTCGGCTGGAACGTTCTCTTGCTCATTGTTTTGTCTCCACGTGTTAAATCTCCGTAGGCCAAACTGAGCGGCCGGGAAAGAGTGAGGTAGCCCTAGGGCTGGGGTCAACTGATTAAAACTACGGCTTTGGCCGGTGATGGTCAAACTCGACCTCCCGAAATCATCGGTTGTACACACAATCGCACCCATTTCGAGCATCGACACGCGCACGAAATGCGAACGAATTTGGCCGGACTGGCGGTGATTGACTACCGTGAGGACAAGTTATCCACAGGTTTTCAACAAACCCTGTGAATTGGGGCTTATTTGCCCACAGGCGGTGGATAACCTTGTGGATGCTTTGGCTGGATTATGCGTTCAGAGACGAGCCCAATCCTCGATCTCCGTCGTTGTAGAAGGCAACAATGAGAGAAAAGCGGAGAAACCATGGCCACCGAAGAACAGCCCATCACGGAGACCTGGCGGTCTGTCCTGACCAGCCTGGAATCCGACGACAGCATCACGCCCATGCTGTACGGCTTTCTCAACCTGGTCGAACCCAAGGGTATCGCCGCCGGCACGTTCTACCTCGAGGTCCCCAACGAGTTCACGGCCAGCATGCTCAATCAGCGCATGCGAGTGCCGCTCCTGACGGCGATGGGCCACCTGGATGAGGCGTCCGCGGTGTCCACCTTCTATGTGGTCGTCAATCCCGAGCTGGAAAAGGAATCCATCCGGCCGGTGCACGAATCGAGTTCTCCCCCCGATGTGGAAACCCCAGCCGCACCGCAATCGGTGTTCGAGAGCAGCTCGCCCGAGCGGCCCCATGACACCCGGTTGAACTCGAAGTACAGCTTCGACAACTTCGTGATCGGCCAGTCCAACCGCTTCGCACACGCCGCGGCGGTCGCGGTAGCGGAGGCGCCGGCGAAGGCCTACAACCCTCTCTTCGTCTATGGGTCGTCCGGCCTCGGCAAAACCCACCTCCTGCACGCCATCGGCCACTACGCGATGAGCCTGTACCCCGGCATCCGGGTGCGTTATGTCAGCTCAGAGGAATTCACCAACGACTTCATCAACTCGATCGCCAACAACCGTGGTTCCGCATTCCAGTCGCGTTACCGCAACATCGACATCCTGATGATCGACGACATCCAATTTCTGCAGGGCAAGGCGGAAACGCAAGAAGCCTTCTTCCACACTTTCAACACCCTGCACGATCACAACAAGCAGGTGGTCATCACGAGCGACCTCCCGCCCAAGCACCTCACCGGTTTTGAGGACCGAATGCGGTCACGCTTCGAGTGGGGCCTGATCACGGATGTCCAGGCACCCGACCTGGAAACGCGAATTGCGATCCTACGCAAGAAGGCGCAGAGCGAGAAACTACAGGTCCCGCACGATATTCTCGAGTTTATGGCCTCGAAGGTCTCCTCGAACATCCGTGAACTCGAGGGAACCCTAATCCGGGTGACGGCCTTCGCGAGCCTCAACCGCACCCCGGTCGACATGGACCTGGTCCAGACGGTGTTGAAGGACCTGATCACCCTCGATGAGGACAACGTGATCGCGCCGGTCGATATCATCACCAACACCGCCGACTACTTCAAGCTCTCCGTGGATGACCTCTACGGGTCATCCCGGTCGCAGGCGATCGCCACGGCGCGCCAGATCGCGATGTACCTGTGCCGTGAGCTGACCAACCTCTCCTTGCCCAAGATCGGCCAATTGTTCGGTAACCGCGACCACACCACGGTGATGTACGCGAATAAAAAGATCAGCGAGCTGATGAAGGAACGCCGGTCGATCTACAACCAGGTGACCGAGCTCACGAACCGCATCAAGCAGAACCACCGTTACAAATAGCGGTATTTCTTCAGTTTTCACACCTGTGGATAACCCTGTGGAAATTGTTTACACAACTGGGCACAACCTGTAGAAACTCGGCACGTGGTTGTGCAAACTCCCCTCCTTGCCAAACCGGCACGACACCGAAGTGTGCTGGGCACTCACAGGCTGCCAACAAGTTACAAGTTTGTAGTTCCCAGTCGCGTGGCGGCATCCCACAAGTTATCCACAGTTTCCACACCGGTTAAGAAGATTAACAATTAACTTCTCTTTCTCTCCATCCGACAACCTTGAGTGCTCGACGGTTGCAAAAATTTGCTCCGTGAAACACGGCTACCATTGAGGCCGTATCCAGGTCTCTAACCGAACAGGAGTGACTTCGTGAGATTTCAGGCCAACCGGGACGTCTTCAGTGAAGCCGTCTCTTTCGCTGTCAAGCTCCTTCCCCAGCGGACGACGCTGCCGATTTTGAGCGGTGTGCTGATTGAGGCGACGGCAACCGGGCTGATCCTCTCCTCGTTCGACTACGAGGTCTCCGCGCAAACCGAGATCGCCGCCGACGTCGAAGAAGTCGGCAAAGTTCTCGTCTCGGGACGACTCCTCGCCGACATCGCCAGTCGGATGCCCAACGCACCGGTGCGGTTCTCGACCAACGAATCCCGGATCACGGTCAGTTGTGGCAGTGCGAGTTTCACGTTGCTCTCCATGCCGGTTGAGGAATACCCGAGCATCCCGCAGGTCAGCGCGCAGTCCGGTCTCGTGCCCGCTGAAGAGTTCTCGGCCGCTGTCGCCCAGGTGGCCGTGGCTGCCTCCCGTGACGATGTCACCCCCGTGATCACCGGCGTACAGCTGCAAGTCACGGAAAACAGCCTCAGCCTCGTGGCCACGGACCGGTACCGTGTTGCCGTGCGCGAGATCGATTGGGATAAAGGCAGCACCACGACCACCGACACCATCACGGCCCTGGTTCCGGCCCGCACTCTGCAGGAGGTCGGCAAGACGTTCGGTCACAGCGGCACGATTTCTATCGCGATCACTCACACCGACGACCGCGAGCTCATCGCCTTCACCGCCGATAAGAAAACCGTCACCTCCCTTCTGATCAAGGGAAACTATCCACCCGTGCGGCGCCTGTTCCCCGATAACGTGGACAACTACGCGGTCATGAACACGGCGGACCTGATCGAGGCGACCCGTCGAGTGCAGCTCGTCCTCGAGCGCGAAGCAGCCCTGAGGTTCACCTTCACCGCCGACGGTCTCACCCTCGAGGCGGTCGGATCGGAGCAGGCCCAGGCATCGGAGACGATCGACGCGATCCTGTCCGGTACAGACACGATCGTTTCGTTGAAACCTCAGTTTTTGCTGGACGGCCTGGGCGCGGTGCACTCGGAATTTGTGCGAATCTCTTTCACGAAGACCGAGAATCCCAACAAGCCGGGCCCGGTTCTGATCACCAGCCAGACCTCTCGGGATCAGCCGGGCGCCGACAGCTACAAGTACCTGCTCCAGCCCAACCTGCTGTTGCGCTAGACCAATCTCGGAAGGAACAGCCATGCACATCGGCATCATCGGCCTGGGGAAAATGGGCGCGAACATGCGCGACCGTCTGCGGGCCAATGGCGTCGAGGTCACTGGTTTCGACCGGAACCCCGAGATTTCGGACGTTGCCGGCACCGCTGAGCTGATTGCCGCGCTGCCGGCTCCGCGGCTTGTTTGGGTAATGGTCCCGGCCGGTGCCGCGACGGATGCTGTGATCGCCGAATTGGCCAATGAGCTTAGCGCCGGCGACCTTGTCATCGACGGTGGAAACTCGCGCTTCACCGATGACTTCGCCCATGCCGCCCTTCTGGCGGCATCGGGCGTGCATTACGTCGACGCCGGGGTTTCCGGGGGCGTGTGGGGGCTGACCAATGGATTCGGGCTGATGGTCGGTGGCGCCGCCGAGCAGGTCGAGCGCGCCATGCCCGTCTTCGACGCTCTGCGTCCCGAGGGCCCACGCGACGAGAGTTTCGTGCATGCCGGAGCGGTCGGCGCCGGGCATTACGCGAAGATGGTGCACAACGGAATCGAATATGCCCTCATGCAGTCATACGCCGAGGGCTATGAACTGCTGGAGAAGCGCAGTGACCTGATCACCGACGTTCCCGGCGTGTTCAAGGCCTGGCAGCGCGGCACCGTGGTGCGGTCCTGGCTGCTTGAACTTCTCGTGCGAGCCCTGGACGACGACCCGGAACTTCAAAACATCGAGGGTTTCGTCGAGGATTCCGGTGAGGGCCGCTGGGCCATCGAAGAGGCCATCAATAACGCGGTACCCGTACCGACGATCAGCGCGGCCATCTTCGCGCGGTTCGTGTCCCGGCAGGACGACTCCCCCGCGATGAAGGCGGTCGCGGCCCTGCGCAATCAGTTCGGCGGCCACGCCGTCAGAACAACCGACTGACCCGAGTGCGGGTCCAACACCTTTCGCTGACCGACTTTCGCAACTATGCGCAGGTCGAGGTGCCGTTCGCGCCGGGACCCAATCTGATCGTGGGCCGGAATGGGCAGGGAAAGACGAATCTCGTCGAGGCCTTGGGATTCCTCAGTACCCTCAGTTCGCACCGGGTCTCCAACACGTCCGCCATGATCAGGGCCGGTCGCGACGCCGGCATCATCCGGGCCAAGCTCGAGTTCAACGGCCGCGAGATCCTGACCGAGGTGCAGATCAACCGCTCGGGCTTGAACCGGGCCCAAGTCAACCGGTCGGTGATCAAGACTCGAGAACTCCCACGTTTTTTCTCCAGCGTGCTCTTCGCCCCTGAAGACCTGGCACTGGTTCGGGGTGACCCGTCCGGGCGCCGGCGATTCCTCGACCAATTGCTCGTGCTGCGCACCCCCCGGCTTAGCGGGGTTCTGGCCGACTACGACCGGGTGCTGCGCCAGCGGAATACGCTGCTGAAGTCGGCGCGGGCCTCGGGGGTGCGCACCACCCAGCTTGGAACACTCGAGATCTGGGACGATCGCCTCGTTGCTCTCGGCTCCGAGATCATCGACGAGCGGGCCGAACTCGTTCGCCTGCTCGGGCCACCCCTGGGTGCTGCGTACCGGGCGGTCGCGGGGGAAGACCATGGGCCGATGCTGGTTCCATCGCTCAGCATCCTGGGTGCAGACGAGGATGCAGCGATGGAGGCGATGGCCTCGACGGGCTCGGTTCCCACCGGTTCGGTTTCGTCAGCCTCGGTTTCGACAGGATCGACCACCGGGGATTCGTTTCGCACGGCACTGGCCGCCCTTCGTCGCAAGGAGCTCGACCGGGGTATGACCCTGGTCGGACCGCATCGGGACGACCTGGTCTTCGCGCTCAATGCACTGCCCGCCAAGGGCTATGCCAGCCATGGTGAGTCGTGGTCGTTCGCCCTCGCCCTGAAACTCGCCTCGGCGGAGCTGCTGCGCCGGGACTCGACGACGGGCGACCCGGTCCTGATCCTCGACGACGTCTTCGCCGAACTGGATCTGAGCCGCCGGAGACGTCTGGCCGCCGCCGTCACCGGTTTCGAACAGGTCCTGATCACCGCGGCGGTACTCGAAGACGTGCCGGAAGAACTCACCGAGCACACCATCCACATCCATGCCGGGGCGGTCGTCGATGGCTGAGCCGAGTGAGGCCTCCCGGGTCTACCTGCGCTTCAAGGACGTATTCGGTGACCCAAACGCCAAGCGCAGCCGCGCCCGACGGCGTCCTGGAGCCGAAATCGGCTCGAGCGTTCCGTTCGGTGCGGGCCGGGATCCTCGGGGACTGAGCGATACGATCAACTCGCTCACGCTGCAGCTGGGTTGGAATTCACCACTGGCCCAATCGGAGCTGCTTGCTTCCTGGACCCTGCTGGCCGGCGAGGAGACGTCGAAACACTCGACCCCGGTCGGAATCGACGAGGGCGTTCTGACGGTGCAGTGCGAGTCGACGGCCTGGGCGACGCAGCTGCGCATGATGCGGGTGGAGATAATGACGCATATCGCCGTGAAGTATCCGGACGCAGGCATCGAGTCGATCCGTTTTCAAGGACCTAACGCCCCCTCCTGGAAAAAGGGTCCCAGATCAATTCCAGGGCGCGGTCCACGCGATACCTATGGGTAACTGGCCAAAACAGGTCAACCCGGTGCATTAAACGCCGCAGATGCCCGATTTGGCCCGCAGTGCTTGGCGTCTTTGGTAGGCTAAAGGGTCGCCCGCGCGACGGTCAGGAGCCCCATTACAGATGTCAGTTGACCCACAGATCGAGCCGGAGCACGGATACGGCGCAGACGATATCCAAGTTCTCGAGGGACTTGAAGCCGTTCGTAAACGACCCGGAATGTATATCGGGTCCACCGGACCTCGCGGTCTGCATCACCTCGTCTACGAGATCGTGGACAACTCAGTCGACGAGGCCCTTGCCGGTTATTGCGACACCATCGACATTAAGATCCTGTCGGATGGCGCGGTTCGCGTCGCCGACAACGGCCGCGGAATCCCGGTCGACATTCACAAGGCGGAGGGCCGCTCGACCGTCGAGGTCGTGCTCACCGTGCTGCACGCCGGAGGCAAGTTCGGCGGCGGAGGGTACGCGGTGTCCGGCGGTCTGCACGGCGTGGGCAGCTCGGTTGTCAACGCGCTGTCCAGCCGCCTCGAGGTGGAGGTACGCCGTCAGGGTCACGTCTGGCGCCAGAGCTTCCACGACGGCGTGCCCAACGCTCCCCTCACCATGGACGAGCCGTCGGATGCAACCGGCACCACCATCACGTTCTGGCCAAGTTCGGAGACCTTTGAGACCACGGACTTCGACTTCGAGACTCTGCGAGCCCGCTTCCAGCAGATGGGCTTCCTGAATAAGGGACTCAGCCTCACGCTCACCGACGAGCGCCCGCAGAACCTCGACGACGAGGGCACGCCGGTCACCAGGACCTTCCACTACGAGAACGGCCTTGTCGACTACGTCGAATATCTCAACCGGGCCAAGAAAGCCGACCTGGTCAACGACGAGATAATCTCGTTCGAGTGGGAAGATCACGAACGCAAGATGGCGCTTGAAGTGGCCATGCAGTGGACCACCGCCTACACCGAGAGCGTGCACACCTACGCGAACACGATCAACACCCACGAGGGAGGCACCCACGAGGAGGGCTTCCGCGCCGCGCTTACCACCCTCGTCAACAAATACGCCCGGGAAAAGGGCATCCTGAAGGAAAAAGACGACAACCTCACCGGTGACGACGTGCGCGAGGGCCTGACCGCCGTGGTCTCGATCAAGCTCGCCGAACCGCAGTTCGAGGGACAGACGAAGACCAAGCTGGGCAACACCGAGGCGAAGTCCTTCGTGCAGAAGGTCGCCAACGACCAGCTATCCGACTGGTTCAACCGCAACCCCAACCCGGCGCGGGAAATCATCCGCAAGGCGCTTCAAGCTTCGAACGCACGGATGGCCGCCCGCAAAGCGCGAGAGACCGCCCGGCGCAAGGGACTCCTCGAGGGTGGCGGCATGCCCGGCAAGCTTAAGGACTGCCAGAGCAAGGACCCATCGCTTTCCGAGATCTTCATCGTGGAGGGTGACTCGGCCGGCGGATCCGCCGTGCAGGGCCGCAACCCCGAGTTCCAGGCGATTCTGCCCCTGCGGGGCAAGATCCTGAACGTGGAGAAGGCCCGGCTCGACCGTGCCCTCGGCAACGCCGAGGTTCAGGCTATGATCACGGCCTTCGGCGCCGGCATGGGCGAAGAGTTCAACCCCGACAAGGTGCGGTACCACAAGATCGTTTTGATGGCCGACGCCGATGTCGACGGCCAGCACATCACGACCCTGCTGCTCACATTGCTCTTCCGGTATATGCGGCCACTTATCGATCTCGGATATGTCTACCTGGCCCAGCCGCCGTTGTACCGCCTCAAATGGGCGAACTCGGCACACGAGTACGTCTACTCCGACCGAGAGCGCGACGCGCTCCTCGAAGACGGAGCCGCGGCCGGCAAGCGCATTCCGAAGGACAACGGGATCCAGCGCTACAAGGGTCTGGGCGAGATGGACTACAAGGAGCTGTGGGAAACCACGATGGCACCCGAGTCCCGCACCCTGCTGCAGGTCACCCTCGACGATGCTGCCGCCGCCGACGAAATCTTCTCCACTTTGATGGGCGAAGACGTCGAGTCCCGCCGTAACTTCATCCAGAAAAACGCGAAGGACGTGCGTTTCCTTGACATCTGACCACTCCGACACCGGCGGCACCTCGGGCGAGGGCCCCGACGGGACCGACATGGACGCCGCGTCCCTGGCAGCAGACACCGCGGCCAAGGCTGCGCATCTCGTGCAGCACGGCAAGATCGATCAGGTCGACCTGCAGCTGGAAATGCAACGCTCCTACCTCGACTACGCGATGAGCGTCATCGTCGGGCGCGCGCTGCCCGACGTGCGCGACGGCATGAAGCCCGTGCACCGTCGCGTCATCTACGCCATGTTCGACGGCGGCTACCGTCCGGACAAGGCGTTCTCCAAGTGTGCTCGCGTGGTGGGCGACGTGATGGGGCAGTTTCACCCCCACGGTGACTCCTCGATCTACGACGCGCTCGTGCGCCTCGTGCAGCCTTGGAGCCTTCGTTATCCGCTGGCCCTCGGGCAAGGCAACTTCGGCTCCCCCGGCAACGACGGCGCCGCAGCCCCACGGTACACCGAAACGAAGATGGCCCCGCTCGCTCTCGAGATGGTGCGCGACATCGACGAGGACACCGTCGACTTCCAGGACAACTACGACGGCCGCACACTCGAGCCCACCGTGTTGCCCTCCCGCTTCCCTAACCTGCTGGTCAACGGCTCGGTCGGCATCGCCGTGGGTATGGCCACAAACATCCCGCCGCACAACCTGCGCGAGGTGGCGGCCGGCGCCCTGTGGTACCTGCAGAACCCCGACGCGACCCGCGATGAACTGCTCGAAGCGCTGATCCAGCGCATCAAGGGCCCCGACTTCCCCACCGGCGCTCAGATCCTCGGCATCAAGGGCATCCAGGATGCCTATCGCACCGGCCGTGGTTCCATCACCATGCGTGCCGTGGTGAGCATCGAGGAGCTCCAGGGTCGCACCTGCCTGGTGATCACCGAGCTGCCCTACCAGGTCAACCCGGACAACCTCGCGATCAAGATCGCCGACCTGGTCAAGGACGGCAAGATCGGCGGCATCGCCGACATCCGTGACGAAACCAGTGGCCGCACGGGCCAGCGCCTTGTGATCGTTCTCAAGCGCGACGCGGTGGCGAAGGTCGTGCTGAACAACCTCTACAAGCACACCCAGCTGCAGGAGAACTTCGGCGCGAACATGTTGGCCATCGTCGACGGGGTGCCGCGCACCCTGTCCCTCGACGGCTTCATTAACGCGTGGGTCGCCCATCAGGTCGAGGTCATCGTGCGGCGCACCCAGTTCCGCCTGAAGAAAGCCGAAGCGGATGCGCACATCCTGCGCGGCTATCTCAAGGCCCTCGACGCCCTCGACGAGGTGATCGCCCTCATCCGTCGCTCCCCCACCGTCGACGACGCTCGTACCGGCCTGATGGAACTGCTGGACGTGGACAAGCTCCAGGCCGATGCGATCCTGACCATGCAGCTGCGACGTCTAGCTGCTCTGGAACGTCAGAAGATCATCGATCAGGCTGCCGAGTTGGAACTGCAGATCGTGGAGTTCCAGTCAATCTTGGCCAGCCCGGAGCGTCAGCGCACCATCATCAGCGATGAGCTCACCGAGATCACCGACAAGTTCGGCGACGACCGGCGCACCGAGATCATGTTCGGCTTCGACGGTGACATGTCGATCGAGGACCTCATCCCCGAAGAGGAGATGGTGGTCACGGTTACCCGCGGCGGCTACATCAAGCGCACGCGCAGTGACAATTACCGCAATCAGCACCGCGGCGGCAGGGGTGTCAAGGGAGCCCAGCTGCGGGCGGACGACGTGGTCGAGCACTTCTTCGTCACGACCACGCACCACTGGCTGCTGTTCTTCACGAACACCGGACGCGTCTACCGGGCCAAGGCCTACGAAGCGCAGGAATCCGGCCGGGACGCGAAGGGCCAGCACGTCGCCAACCTGCTCGCGCTGCAGCCGGGTGAGGAGATCGCGCAGATCCTGGACATTCGCGACTACGGCGTGGCCCAGTACCTGACGCTTGCGACCCGCGACGGCCTGATTAAGAAGACCGAGCTGCGCGAATACGACACGAACCGCACGGGCGGCATCATCGCGATCAAGCTGCGCGAGGGCGACGAACTTGTCTCGGCCCTGCTGGTCGAAAACGACTCCGACCTGCTGCTCGTCTCCAAAAAAGGAATGTCGATCCGGTTCACGGCGTCGGATGAGGCGTTGCGCCCGATGGGACGCAGCACCTCCGGCGTCATCGGAATGCACTTCCGCGGCGAGGACAGCCTGCTGGACGCATCCGTGGTCTCGGGCGACGGCTATGTGTTCGTCGTGACCGAGGGCGGTTACGCCAAGCGCACCGCAGCCGACCAGTACCGCCTCCAGAACCGAGGCGGCCTGGGCATCAAGGTGGCCAAGCTCAACGACGACCGTGGCGACCTGGTGGGTTCGTTGATCGTCGACGAGGAAGACGAGGTGCTCGTGGTACTTGCCAGCGGCAAGGTGGTACGCTCTGACGTCTCCGAAGTCCCGGCCAAGGGACGGGACACAATGGGCGTTGTTTTCGCTAAGTTTGCGGATGAAGACAGAATCATCGCCATTGCGAAAAACACCGAGCGCAATCTGGTGGCCGAGATTCTCGCGGCCGAACCGGAAAACGCCTTGGGAGAGGAAGAACCTGTAAATGAGTAGTGTCGCCGAAAAGCTCGCCAAGAAATCCAGCCGCAAGCCGGCCGCGACCAAGCAGGTGCGGCTCAAGCTCGTCTACGTGGATTTCTGGTCGGCTGTCAAACTGTCTTTCCTGATCGCTCTGTGCCTGGGCATCGTCACGATCGTGGCCACGTTCCTGATCTTTACGATCCTGAACGGAACGGGCATCTTCGGCAAGGTCGATGACCTCTACACCGATATCGCCGGCGCCTCGTCCGATCTGGCCAGCATCCTGTCCATCGGGAACGTGATGGGCTTCGCCTTCGTCGTGGCCATCTTGAACACGGTCGTCATCACTGCGCTGGGAGCCGTATACGCGGTTCTGTACAACCTGAGTGTGAAGATCACCGGCGGCTTGCTCGTCGGATTCACCAACAACTAGTCGTCGGATGTCGCCGGTCGGGTCGCTTTGCGGCTCGATTGGGACAATCCCGCCGAATCGGGTAGTCTCAAACCTGCCCATTAGGGGGATATAGCTCAGTTGGTTAGAGCGCTTCGCTGATAACGAAGAGGTCCCAGGTTCAAATCCCGGTATCCCCACGCAAGAAAAGTTTTGACACAGCGGCATGTAATCCCCGTGATCATGCGGGGCCATAGCTCAATTGGTAGAGCGCCTGCTTTGCAAGCAGGAGGTCCGGGGTTCGATTCCCCGTGGCTCCACAAGGAAGAACGCTCGGCCCCTTTTTTTGGGGCCGGGCGTTCTCCATTTATCGGCCCTCAGTCACTTTCGCACAGCTTCACCCTGCGATTTGGTACGGTGAGGCGCATGTCAGCCAGCAACCGCCCCGCACCAGCCGCCGCAATGCCGCCCTCCCGGCCCACGGCCGACAGGCTCGCGATCACGGCCCTCTGGATGGGCATTGTGGCCTTCGCCGGCGGTTGGCTCCCGGTTCTCGGCCTGTTGCTCGCGATCGTAGGGATTGTGCTCGGCATTATCGCGCTGCGGCGCTCGAATCGCCGGGAGCTGGCGCAGATCGGGCTGATCCTCTCGCTCGTCGCTGCGCTGTTCAATGTGGTTATCGACGTGATTGTCGTCATGTCGATTCTGACGCAGCTCGAAGAACTCGAGGGTGCCTCGACGACTCTTCTCGGCTGAGCCGGCAACCCGAAAGAAAAGGGGAGGGCCCACATCCCCTGGATGCGGGCCCTCCCCTGGTGTTGCGGTGCTGCGGTCTAGTCTTCGACTGACGTGGCGGCGGCGGGATCATCTTCAGCGACCCACAGCTCGTCGTCGGCGCGGAAGGTCTGCCAGACGGCGTAGGCGACGCCCGCGGCGGCGGCCAGGGCAACACCGAGTGCGATGTAGGTGCCGGCGCCAGGACCCTTGTTCTCTAGCACGACAGGCTTCTGGAACCGCACGCGGTTCAGTGCCGCACGAACGCGGGCGTCGCGGGCAACGTCCCCGACGCTCAATACCGAGCCGATGGCCGTGCCGATTCCGCTGCCGATTCCGGGCAACACCCGGTCGATGACCTGGTGGCGAACACCTTCGGCGAGATCCTGAGTGGCCTGCACTCCAGGGCGCAAAAGGTGCTCATAGCTTTCACGCACGCGCGGAGCTACTTCTTCACGGGTGAGGATGCCGGCCTGGCGGCTGGCCTCCCTTGCAATGGCGTTGGCACGCTCGAGCACTTCCTGCTGGTTGTTCCATAATTCGTCTGCGCTTTTACGCAGCCGAGTAAGTTCCTTGCGGCGCTTGCGTGACAGGCTCATCTGGACCCTCCATCGATGTCATGTGGCGAACACTATCCATCTTGCCACGCAATCGTCTGGGAGGGCTCTGGGTAGAGCCGGTGTTGATCGGAATCCAGCAATCCGGCTGTGCAAGAATTGATTTCATGTCTAAGCACACTGCCGTCGCAACGCTCAATACCACCCTCGGACCGATCAAGGTCAACCTCTTCGGCAATCACGCGCCGAAGACCGTCAAGAACTTCGTCGGTCTCGCAACCGGCGAGATCGAGTGGAAGCACCCCGCCACCGGTCAAACCTCCAACGCACCTCTCTACGACGGTACGGTCTTCCACCGCATCATCAAGGACTTCATGATTCAGGCCGGCGACCCGCTCGGCCAGGGCACCGGCGGACCGGGCTACCAGTTCGACGATGAAATCAACTCGGACCTCGACTTCACACAGCCGTACGTGCTCGCAATGGCGAACGCCGGTATCCAGGGCGGACGCGGAACCAACGGTTCGCAGTTCTTCATCACCGTCGTGCCGACGACTTGGCTGCAGGGCAAGCACACCATCTTCGGTGCCGTCGAAGACGAGGAGTCCCGTGCGATCGTCGCCAAGCTCGCGACCGTGCCCACCGACGGCCGCGACCGTCCGCAGACCGAAGTCGTCATCGAGAGCGTCACCGTCGAGCAGGTCTAGGCTCCGCCTACGATGACAGGCCTGCCCGGAACCGCCGCTAACTTCTGCTACCGGCATCCGGGCAGGCAGAGTTACATCCTCTGCCAGCGCTGCGGCCGCACAATCTGCCCTGACTGCCAGACTCAGGGCGCCGTCGGCGTGATCTGCCCCGAGTGCATGAATGAACAGCGCAGGAATGCCCCGCGCACCAAGCCGGCCATCCTGACCCGGCTGAAGAGCACCTCGCACCCGGTGACCACAGTGATCATCGGCGTCACGCTGGCGATATACCTGCTGCAGTTCATCCTGGGTGCTGGTTTCACCAGCCTCCTCTGGTACGCGGGCGTTTACTCCTCTCCCGGGAGCTTTGAGCCCTGGCGCATGCTGACGAGCGTGCTCGTGCACGGCTCCATCTTCCACGTACTGCTGAACATGTACACGCTCTGGATCTTCGGTCAGATCCTTGAGGGAATGCTCGGTCGTGGCCGTTTCCTCGCCCTGTACGTGCTGAGCGGCCTCGCCGGATCCCTGGGCGTCCTGTTCCTGTCCGACCCCCGGATTCCCGTTGTCGGCGCCTCCGGCGCCATCTTCGGCCTGATGGGCGCGTTCCTGATCATCCAGCGACGCCTGGGCGGCAACGCGACCCAGCTTTTGATCCTGGTCGGCATCAACCTGGTGATCGGATTCCTACCGGGGCTGAATGTGGCCTGGCAGGCGCACGTGGGCGGTCTGATCGCTGGTGCGGTGGTCGGGCTGATCTTCGTGCAGACCCGCCGCATCAAGCAGCAGCGGCTGCAGACCGTGCTGATAACAACTTTCGGGGCGTTTCTGGTGGTCGTCAGCGGTGCGATGTTCCTGACCTAGCTCGCCGAGTGAGCCCCGATTGCCCGGGGCAATGTGGGTTCGCGGAGGGTGGCGGAGAAGGTTGTTCCCGATACCGACGCAGGCGCGCAGGGGACCGCGGGGCGGGCGGTACGTGCGGCCCAACCGCCGTGTCTGTCGAGCCCGAGGCCTGCAGCTACTCTGCCCGAACGAATTCGACGGAGATTCTTCGCTAAACAGCCCGTTTGAGCTGAGGAACAGGTGTTTGACCCAGAATCTCCGTCGAATTGGTTCGACGCCGGGCACGGCGCTCCGCCGGGGATGGACGCGTGCCCGCAGTGCGGTCAGCCCGCGACCTTCCGGGAGCGACACAACCAAACGATGAGGACTCACTCCCCTAGGAAGTGGCTTCGGCCGCCTGATCACGCAGATAGCCGGCGAATCCTTCTGGAGTGCGCCCGGCGAGGCGACCGGAGGTAACAACGGGGATCAGTTCGGTGCGAATCTCGCTCACCCTGAGACTACGCAGGGCGGAGACCAGCCGCACGTCCTCATGCCCGTCGACGCGCGCGAATTCTCCGGCGTGCAAATACCGGTCGGCGCGCACTCCGAGGTTCGCACCGTGCACATAGGTGTGGCCCTCGACCAGGCGGTGCTGGGCGTCCCACCGTTCCCTGCCTCCGTCGGACAACCCGTCGTCGGGAACCACGGTTCCCAGGACGAGATCGATGGAGTTGCGGGCGAATGCGAGCTGAACGGTCAGCCAGTTCGGCGGCACAGCGGAGTCGGCATCCGTCGTCGCGATCCACGTCGCCGAGGTGAACCGGTCAGAGGTCGGCACAAGGTGCCGCACCCCGGCGCGGCGGGCAACGCCGACGGCGCCACCGTTCGTCTGGATGCTCGCGAATATCGGCCACTCCGAGGCGACGTCGGCTGTACCATCGCTGCACCGGTCGAGCACGACCACGACGTCGATGACCGGCGGCGCCTGACCGGCCACCCCGCCGACCTCTCCGACGGCCACGGCCAATGCCGACAGGCATCTCGGCAGGAGCTCCTCCTCATTGCGGGCCGGTACCACGACGATGATTCTGTCGATCGCGCCGCGGCCGCTCACGGAACCAGGCCTTCATGTTGTGCGACCGAGCGAGCAGGCGCGGCTTCGAACACCTCGAGCAGGAAGTCGCGTTCCCGATGCTCAACCGTGCGCTCGAACCCAGCCAGCCTGCCGAGCTCTGCGTGCACCTGGTCGCCGGTCAGTGGATATTCCGGCACCGGATGCCGCCAGTGGCAGGCCACGAGCACACCACCGGCAGCAAGGCTATCGCGGCATCGCCCGAGAACCGCTCGCAATTCCTCCGCCGAGAAGTAGTACCCGACCTCGGAGAACACGATGAGATCGAAGGAGCCCTCCGGCCACTCGGTGGGCAGGGTGAGCCGTGCGAAAGTGACGCTGGGGCGTGATACCAGCCGGGCGCGGGCGACCTGGAGCGGCTGCTCGGCGATGTCGACCGCGGCGACAGTGTCGCACCGGTCGGCAAGACCAGCCGTCAGCATGCCGATCGAGCAGCCCAGTTCCAGCGCCGCTCGGTAGCGTTTCCGAGGCAGCGCCGACAGGGTCAGTGACCGCTTGCGCTCCTCGTACCAGCGAGTTTCGAAACTCCACGGGTCACGGTTCCCGGCGTAGAACTCCTCGAAGAAATCCCCGGCCAGACTCGCTCTATTCCCCGACTCTTTCTCAGTTTCGATCTCGATGAAAATCTCATACTCGCGTTCGAAGTGCGCACCGAAGGCCGCCTGGATGATCGCTTCGTCGCCGGGCAGCTCGGACAGCGGCTGCACCTGACTGATGTGCAGAGCCATTGCCCTAGATTTACGCCGACGGTCTTCGGGCGCCAGGTCAAGGGTTCGCAGCACGCCGTCCGACCAGATCGGGTCCCCCGGGGTGGACCAGTGCCAGGCCCAAATCGGGTATTCGAAGAGGCTGACACCTCGGCCGCGGGCCGCGTGGCGGGCGGCCTCGGCCGCCGCCGCATGGTCAGGATGGCCGTCCAGGCTCCAGGGGGCGACCAACCAGGTTCCCGGCCCGCCGGCCCCGAGTTCGACGGAAATCGCCCGGGACGCCTCCTCCGGGCGCTCGGCGAGGGATCCGTCGGGGAGCTCGACCAGGCGCACCAGGGCCGTGGGCGCCAGGGCGGTGACGGCAGCCGTCACCTCAACCCGGCGCAATTCCGCAAGCCGCCCGGGGTCGTGCGTACGGGACCGGGGATGGGAGGCCTCACCATTGGTGAGCACCACAACCGTCACCGGAACTCCGGCTCCCCCGGCCCGGGCGATCAGCCCGCCGGCACCGAGCGTTTCGTCGTCGGGATGCGACGCGACCACGACGAGTCGGCGCAATCCGTCGATGCGCAGTGCCTGCACGCCGGCCGCATCACCGTGCACCGCCGTCCACACGGTTTCGGCCGTGCCAGCATCCGTGTGACTGAAGTTCACCACGGGGATACCCCGGCGTCCCGTAGTCGGCGGCCGAGCGCCGCGTCGTCCCGTTCGGCGTGGTGCTGGCGAACGTAGAGCTGCAGATCGGCGATGCGCCCAGCGTGCCGAGCGTCGAAGGCGAGCGGCGCTGGGCCGAGCGCGTGGCCCGTGCGGGTGATCACCTCGTCGACCGTGCGCGCGACCTGGCCGCGCACCCGCGCTGCCAGGAGTGCGCCCTGGTCGCCGACGGCGTCCCCGGCGTCGATCGCCGCCGCGGCAGCAGCCAGGGAGGTCCCGGCGGCGGTCAGTGCGAGGTCGAGGGCGCCCAGGTGCGCGAGCGCGATCTGATCGGGCTCTCGCTCGAGTACGGACTCCCAGACCCGCCTGGCCAGACCCACGGCGCCACCCCACCAGCAGGCCGCGACGCCGATCCCACCCCAGGCGAAGCCCGGTCTGCGGAGGTACCAGCCGTCGTCGCCGACCGGCCGGGCCATAGTGCCTCGGAACTCGACCGGTCCGCTCGGCACGGCGGGGAGCCCTCGGCTCACCCAGGCGTCCGTGCGGACGGTAATGCCGGGGTCGGCCAGGTCGACCACGAACAGCCGCTGGGTGGTGGCCGCGGTGTTCGCCGTGACCAGGGCGTGGCTGAGCGAGCCGGCGAGCGAGCACCAGGGTTTCGTGCCGTCGAGACGCCACCGTTCGCCGCCGACCAGTCTCGCCTCGAGACGAGACCCTGCGGCCTCGGCGGCGAAGACGCCCCAGCTCGGTTCCGGGCTGCCCCCCGCGACGAGCCCGGCCGGATGCAGGGCGGCCTGGTCGAGGATGGCGAGGGCGTCCAGGTGCGCCTCGGCTACCCGCGCGGCCGTGAGGTCCGCGGCGGCCAGGGAAGCCAGGGTTTCAAGCAGGCGCAGCGTCCGCCCTGACCCTGGTCGGGGAACGGAGCCGCCGAGCGCGCGGGAGAGCCCCAGAGCCCGCCCCGCGTCTCCGTTCACTGCGAAGGCAGCCGTTGCGGCGTCACGCAGGCTGGACTCCGCCGTGCGTTTCCCGGGCACGGTCAGCCAGGTCGGTCGCGGACTTTCTATCCTCGTCAAACCGACCTCCTGGTTTGGTACCGACCACACCAGGCTCCGTGTGCAGGTGCGTGAAACAGGAGGCGCAGCTTCCGACTCAGGCCCTGCCGGCTGGCCTGGTCGGGGCCTTGGCCGGCGCCTTGCGCGGGGTGCGGTTCTCGGCGCTGACCATCCAGGCGTACTGTTCCAGCTTCTCGATAAAGCCGTGCAGGATGTCGGCGCTCGTTGGGTCTTCCTCGTCGACCGCGTCGTGAACGGCACGGATGTTGTCGACCGCCGCGTCGAGGCGTTCGGTGACCAGGCCGACGGTCTCCGAGGTGTCCACCTCTCCGGCGGGGAACTTGGGCAGGTGGGTGGTCGCCGTGACCGTCTCGCTTCGGCCGTCCGGCAGGGCGTCGAGCGCGCGCATCCGCTCGGCCAGCTGGTCGGTGAATAGTCGGGCATCGTCGATGATCTCGTCGAGCTGGAGGTGCAGGTCCCGGAAGTTCTTGCCCACGACGCTCCAGTGCGCCTGCTTGCCTTGCACGTGCAGCTCGATCAGGTCGACGAGAACGGACTGCAGGTTGGAGCCGAGTTCTGCTGATGCTTTCATGAGTTACGCCTCTTCTCACACAGCGGAAACACGTCTCGACCGCGTCTCGGCCGGTGCCCCCGCTTGGTTTCACACAGCACCTTAGCAGGTGCACAATGTGAGACACAGTGCCGGGGTGCAGCGAGCGGTTCGGCCGCGGTCGCCTCCCGGAAAAGTTATCCACAGGTTTGTCCACATGGGGATAATTACACCGTTGTCATTATCCCGTCGCGGGGGTGCGGGACGGGGTCTCGACAGGTGTGATAACCGGGCCGGATAAGGGCGGGATCAGCGCCAGCGGGTGGTCATCAGGAAGCCGACGAAGGCGATCCCGAAACCGACCAGAATGTTCCACGACCCGAAACCAGCGACGGGCAGCGTTCCCTGGCTCACGTAGAAGACGATGATCCAGGCCAGCCCGATGAGCATGAAACCGAACATCACCGGCTTGAACCACACGGCGTTCGGACCGGCCTCTCCGGAGCGGGCGACCTCGGTGCGGGCGGGCTTGCTGCGGGGATTCGAGCGTGACATGCCTGCGATTCTAGCGTCTTTGGCTGGATCGACCGGCAGGCGCCCGGCAGAGAGGACCCACCTCCCCGATTAGAATTGAGACCATGTCCGAGCGAGCAGATCAGCCTCCCGCAGAGGCGACTTGCCACGCCCCCCGCCACAAGAGTCGCCCGCGACTCAGTGCCGTGGGGATCATCGGCGAGGTGCTTATCACGGCCGGCGTTCTCGTGCTCGCATTCCTGGGCTGGCAACTCTGGTGGAATGACATGATTATGGCCGGTCAGCAGTCGAAGGCGGCGGCCGAGATCAGCCAGACCTGGATTGACGACGAGCGGTCCAGTCGCGATAAGGCCGCGGATACCCCGCAGACAACCGACCCGGGGGAGTCGGCCCCGGCCGACTTCGGTGACCCGGTCGTCCGTGAGGCTCCCCCCAGCGCCCAATCCTTCGCCGTGCTCTACGTGCCGCGATTCGGGGCGGACTATCACCGGTCCATCGCCGAGGGGATTGGTAACAATGTGCTCAACAGCTCCCGGTCGGGGATCGGCCACTACCCCGACACCCAGATGCCCGGTGAGGTCGGCAACTTCGCCCTGGCGGCGCACCGCAGCGCTAACGGCGGTGGCATGCACCTGATCAACGAACTCCAGCTGGGCGACGCGATCTACGTTCAGACCGCCGATGGCTATTACACCTACCGGTTCCGCGACCTCGAGTACGTCGCCCCGACCGCGGTCGATGTGATCGCGCCGGTGCCGCACAATCCGGATGTGGCGCCCGTCGACCGGTTCATCACGCTCACGAGCTGCAATCCCCTGCTCTCCACGGACGAGCGCATCATCGCGTACGGTGTTCTCGAGGCGTGGCAACCGACATCTGCCGGCCCGCCGGCCGAAGTCGCGACCGTTATCAATGCCCAGGCCCAGGCCCAGGGCTAGGAGGCTCGGATGTACGCTGCTCTCTGGCGGGTTCTACCCGGACCGGTCTGGCTCCGGATCGTGCTGGTGTTCGTGTTGCTCACAGCCATGTTGTTCGTGCTTGCCACCTGGGCGTTCCCATGGGTGGATTCCATTGTCAACAATCAGGAAGTCACGGTAGGAAGCCCATGACCCGCATCCTCGTCATCGATAACTACGACAGTTTCGTCTACACGCTCAACGGCTACCTGATGGAGCTCGGAGCCGAAACGGTCGTGCTGCGCAACGATGCCTTCGAGCCGGAGGAGGCCGCGGCCCGCATCGCGGAATTTGACGGCGTGCTCATCTCACCCGGTCCCGGCAAGCCGTCCGACGCCGGCGTCTCCGTACCGATCGTGCGCGCCGCCCTCGGTTCCGGTCAGCCCCTGTTCGGCGTCTGCCTGGGGCACCAGGCGATTGCCGAGGCCTTCGGGGCCACGGTCACCAACGCCGAAGAACTCATGCACGGCAAGACCAGCCTGATCACGCACGACGGCAGCGACTTCTACGCCGGCGTGCCGCAGCCGTTCTCGGCGACGCGGTATCACTCGCTCGCCGTCGTCGACGGCACCGTGCCGAGCGACCTGATCGTCACCTCACGCACGCAGGGCGGCGTGATCATGGGGCTCCGGCACGTGAGCGCCCCCATTTTGGGTGTGCAGTTCCACCCCGAGTCGGTGCTGACCGAGGGCGGCTACCTGATGGTGGCCAACTGGCTGGTTCTGGCCGGACTGCCCGGCGCCCGGAAGACGGCCCAGGGGCTCACTCCCCTGCTGAAGCTCAGCTGAGGCAGTCAGCCGCCGGGCCGGGACTCAGTCGGCAGCCGGGCCGGTGCAGTAGACCAGCGTAACCTCGGACTTCTGGGGCACGTCGCCCGGAGCCAGGGACTGCTGGGTCACCGGCGAGCCATCCTGCTGGGGACATGTCTCATCGGGTGTGGGGATGGGGAACAACTGCACGTCGGCTGCGGCGAGCATATCGATCGCCGCGCTCAGGAGCTGACCCTCGAGGTCGGGGAGGGCTACGAGGCCGCTGGAGACGATGAAATCGACCGTGACACCGGTTTTTTCCGTCGTCGCGGCGACTGGGTCGGTTCGGAGCACCAGACCGGCGGCGATGGTCGGAGAGTTCTCCCGAGTGACCGACCCCGCGGTGAGACCGAGGTCCGTCACCGCGGTCTGGGCATTGGCGAGGGGCAGGTTGGTGACATCCGGGACGTCGACCGGCTGGGCGCCGGTGGAGACATAAACCTCGATCAGGTCGGTCGGCTGGGCGATCGTGCCTGCCGGAGGGTCTGTGCGGATCACCTGGTCCTTGGGCACCGTGGCGCTGGCCTCCTCGGCCCGGATCGCGGCCAGGTCACGGTCCAGAAGTGAATTCTGGGCGTTCTCATAGCTGAATCCGGTGAGCGACGGCACCCGGCGCGAGTTGTCGGGCAGATCAACGCTTGGCGTGAGGCTGAAGGCCCAGATCATGACGGAGAGCACGATGACGATGACGCTGAGGATACCGGCCCAGATCCAGATCACGGGTGGGCGGCGCTGCGTGCGCACCATGGTTTCGTCTTCGGTGAGCTGCTTGAGCGCGAGCTCGGAGCCGGAAGCCGCCAGCGGGGCAGCAGCGAACAGCCCGCCGCTGGAGTCATCGGACGTGTGGTACTCCGGAATCTGCCCTGACCCGGCCAGCTCGACGTCGGTGCGGAACTCCACGGCACTCTGGTAGCGCGTGAAACGGTCCTTCGCCAGGGAATGCAGCACGACGGCGTCGAGTGCGGGGGACACCCGGGAGTTGATCGAGCTCGGTTCGACCGGGGCTTCGCTGACGTGCTGGTAGGCGACGGCCACGGCGGAGTCACCGCGGAATGGAGGGCGACCGGCGAGCATCTCGAACAGGACCACGCCCGTGGAGTAGAGGTCGGTGCGGGCATCCACCGATTCACCCTTGGCCTGCTCGGGGGAGAAATAGGAGGCGGTGCCCAGGATCGCCGTGGTCTGCGCCACGGTCGTCGAGGAGTCGGAGATGGCCCGGGCAATGCCGAAGTCCATCACCTTGACCTGACCTGTCTTGGTGATCATGATGTTGCCGGGCTTGATATCGCGGTGCACGACGCCCGCGCGATGAGAGTATTCGAGGGCTGTCAGAACGCCGACGATGATGCGAACGGCCTCGTCGGGCTGAACCGCGCCCTCGCGGATGATGTCCTTGAGCAGTCGACCGTCGACGTATTCCATCACGATGAACGGGATCTGCGATTCGTGGCCGCCGATCTCGGAGACAGACTCCTCGCCCGCGTCGAAGACGCGCACGATGGTGGGGTGAGCCATACGGGCGGCCGCCTGCGCCTCCTGGCGGAAGCGGGTGCGGAATGCCGGGTCGGCGGCAAGCGATGACTTGAGCAGCTTGATCGCGACCGTGCGGCCGAGCCGGGAATCGGTGCCGATGTGCACATCGGACATTCCACCTCGCCCGAGGAGCGCACCCACCCGGTAACGACCGGCGAGCAGACGGCCTTCATCAGTCAAAGCATTACTCCCAGCTCGCGCACACAGTTCACCGTATTTTAGCCGTACCTTCCTGAGCCTCCGCTACGCCGCCGGGGTGACGGTGACAGGTGTGCTGGACTTCGAGTAGGCCGATGCGACCTGGCCGCAGATGTAGCGGAACTTGACCGTGAAGGTGCCGGCGTCGGGACCCGCGGTGATCTTCGTAGAGGTGGCGTCCGGGCTGATCGGGCCGGGGGAGACGGCGTCGCCGTCGGCCACGACCTCATAGCCGGAGAGGGTCTGGCCGCTTGGGCAGGACTGTGCAGCCCAGGTGACCGTGGCCTCTGCTCCGGCGGCGACCGAGGCGGGGGCGACGGTGGGCGCCGCGGTCGGGTCGTCGGGGGTGACGGCGGGGGCGTAGACCGTGACCGTGATCGTGGAACCCTTCGTCACCGGGCCGGTGGGGTTCACGTCGTAGACGGTGTCGGCGATCTGCTCCGGGGTGGTGGCCGCGTTGCCGGCTTGGACATCCGCTACGAATCCCAGCCCGGACAGCTTGTCGCGCGCCTCCGTGCTGGTCAGTCCCTGGTAGTCGGCCAGACTGACTTCGACGGTGTTGCTCGTTGGGGTCGGCGATGGCGCGGGGGTCGCCGAGGGGGTGGGCGTTTTACTCGGGGACGGAGTCACCGATGCCGGTGCCGACGTGGTCGGCGTCTCCACCGGCGTCGTGTTGTCCTGTGTGAACAGGGCGATCAGGGTGCCGGTGAGTACGAGCGCGAGCAGGCCGATCAGGCCGATCAGCGGCCAGGTCCACGGGCTGCGCTTCTTTTCCTCGGGTTCCGCCGTCGCGGAGGCACGCGTCGCGGGCGCTCCGGTGGGCAGCACGGTCGTGGCCTGCATTCCGCCGGCGCCGGGCATCAACATGGTCGCGGAGGTGGGCGTGACGCCGTTCATGATGGCAGGCACGGATGCCGCAGCGGCCGCGATGTCGCCGCGGCGGAGGGCTGCGGCGGCACGGGACAGGTGCGCGGCCGAGGCCGGACGGTCCGCGGGGTTCTTGGCCAGGCAGGAGATCACCAGGTTGCGCACCGGCTCCGACACCGTGTCGGGCAGGTCGGGGGCGGTCTCATTGATCTGCGCCATGGCGATCGCGACCTGGGACTCGCCCGTGAACGGCCTGCGGCCGGCGAGGCTTTCGTAAGCGACGATGCCGAGCGAGTAGATGTCGGTGGTCGGCGAGGCGGAGCGGCCGCTGGCCTGCTCGGGTGAGAGGTACTGCACTGTGCCCATGACCTGGCCAGTCGCGGTAAGCGGCACCTGGTCGGCGATGCGGGCAATGCCGAAGTCGGTGATCTTGACGCGGCCTTCGGGCGTGATCAACAGGTTGCCCGGCTTGATGTCGCGGTGCACGAGTCCGGCGGCGTGCGCGGCGTGAAGTGCGGCGGCCGTCTGGGAGACGATGTCCAGCACCTTGTCCGCGGGGAGGACATGCTCGCGCTCGAGGATGGTGGACAGTGCTTCACCGGGTACGAGTTCCATCACGAGGAAGGCGCTGCCGTCTTCTTCGCCGTAGTCGAACACGTTGGCGATGCCTTCGTGGTTGACGAGCGCGGCGTGACGGGCCTCGGCGCGGAACCGCTCGAGGAACCCAGGGTCACCGAGGTACTCGTCCTTGAGAATCTTGATGGCGACCGTGCGACCGATTACGAGGTCGATCGACTTCCAAACCTCGCCCATCCCGCCAATGGCGATCCGGGACTGCAGCTCGTATCGTCCCCCGAAGGTGAGCCCTGATGTGGGTCTCATTTGTTCAGCACCGCCTCTAGTACTTCCTTTGCAATAGGTGCGGCAAGCAGATTGCCGTACCCTGTCTGGCCAAGTCCCCCGCCATTTTCAACGAGAACGGTGATCGCATATTTCGGATCCTCCGCAGGAGCGAATCCGGTGAACCACAGGGTGTAAGGCTCGTCCTCGGCGTTCTCCGCCGTGCCCGTTTTACCTGCCACCTTGACCCCGTCTATTCTTGCATTGCTGGCGGCGCCATCCTGGACTCCGTTGACCATCATTTGGTTCAGTGTTGCCGCCGTTTCGGCGCTCATCACCCGTTTCATTGCTTCCGGCTCGAAGACCTGAATCGGACTCAGGTCCGGTGCGGTCACCTTGTCGACGAGGTTGGGCGTCATCAGCTGGCCGCCGTTGGCGATCGCGGCTGAAACCATCGCCATCTGCAGGGCCGTCGCACGGACATCCGTCTGGCCGAAGGCCGAGAGTGCGGTCTGGGCGTCGTCGAGAACCGTGGGGTACACGCTTTGAGACACGTCGAGGGGGATCGAATAGTCGCTGTTGAAGCCGAACTTCTCGGCCGTGTCGCGAATGGCCTTGTTGCCCAGCTGCAGACCTAGTTCGGCCAGTGGAATGTTGCAGGAGAGACGCAGGGCGGTGGCGAGAGTGACGGTGTCCCCTCCGCCGCAGGTGCCGCCGCCGGAGTTGATGACGACCGCCGACGAGCCGGGCAGCTGGTACGTGGGCGGGTTCGGGAAGGTGCTCTCCGGGGTGAACTTGCCCGATTCCAAGGCGGCCGTCATCACGACCAGCTTGAACACCGAGCCGGGTGGGTTGAGGGTTTTGGTGGCGCGGCTGAGCAGCGGGTTACCGTCGTCGTTCAGCAGCGACTGATAGTTGTCGGTGACCTGCTGGTTGTCGTGCACGGTGAGCAGGTTCGGGTCGTAGCTGGGCTTGGAGACCAGGGCGAGGATGCGACCGGTCGCCGGCTCGGAGACGACGACGGAGCCGGTGAGGTCGCCGAGGGCATCCCAGGCGGCCTGCTGCGCGACCGGGTCGATCGTGACCTCCACAGAAGCCCCCTTGGGGTTCTGGCCGGTGATCAGGGCGTTCATCTTGTCGAAGAACTGGGCGTCGGACGTTCCGCTGAGTTCGCCGTTAAGGGAATGCTCCAGCCCGGTGGGGGCACCGTTGAGCGGAATGAACCCGGTGATCGGGGCGTAGAGCGGCCCGTTGCTGTAGGTGCGCTGAAACTTGTATTCATCGTCGGCGGGCATCGACTGGGCGATCGGCTCGCCCGCGACGAGGATCGGACCGCGTTCGACGGAGTAGCTGTCGTAGAGCGTGCGGGTGTTGCGGGCATCCGCGGACAGGCTGTCTGCCTGGAAGACCTGCACGATTGTCGTGGAGACGAGCAGGGCCACGAATATGAGCATGACCACGATGCTCACTCGTTTGAGTTCACGATTCATCAGACCACCAGCCTGGGTTGGTTGCGCACCGTGTCGGACAGGCGCAGGAGCAGGGCCACGATGATCCAGTTCGCGACGAGGGAGGACCCGCCGGCGGCGAGGAAGGGTGTGGTCAGACCGGTGAGGGGAATCACACGGGTGACGCCGCCGATCACGATGAAGCACTGCAGGGCGATGACGAAGGAGAGACCCACGCCGAGCAGCTTGCCGAAGTCGTCATTGCCGGCGAAGCCGATGCGGAAGCCGCGCGCGACGAGGAGCAGGTAGAGCGCGAGGATCGCAAAGATGCCGGCCAGGCCGAGTTCCTCGCCGAGGCTGGCGATGATGTAGTCGCTTTGGGGGACGGGGGTGATCTCTGGACGCCCCTGGCCCAGGCCCGTGCCGATGAGCCCGCCTTTGGCGAGACCGAAGAGCCCCTGCACCAGCTGGTAGCTGCCGCCGTCGGCCCCGTAGACATCCGGGTTGAGGGCGTCGAGCCAGTTCTGGAACCGGCCGTTGACGTAGTCCAGGGTCTGGCTGGCGATGAGGGCACCGCCGAGGAAGAGGGACATGCCCAACAGCACCCAGCTGAGGCGGCCGGTGGCCAGGTAGAGCATGACCAGGAATAGACCGAAGTAGAGCAGGGCGGTTCCGAGGTCGCGCTGGAAGATGATCACGGACATGGACAGCGCCCAGACGACAAGGATCGGGCCGAGGTCGCGCAGGCGCGGGAAACGCATGCCAAGAAATTTCTTGCCCACCATGGAGAGGCTGTCGCGGTTGCGCACGAGGTAGCCGGCGAAGAAGACGGCCAGGGCGATCTTCGCGATCTCGCCCGGCTGGAAGGTGGCGAAGGATCCGACGCCGATCCAGACGCGCGCCCCGCTGACCTCGCGACCGAGGCCGGGAACGAGCGGGAGCAGCAACAGTGCCACACCGACGAACCCGGCGATGTAGGTGTAGCGGAACAGCACCCGGTGGTTGCGGATGATCAGGATGACCGCGATCGCGCAGCCGATGGCCAGGGCGCTCCACACGGTCTGGCGTACGGAGGCGCTGGCCCAGCCGGACTCTTCGTTGGCCAGGTCGATGCGGTAGATCATGGCGATGCCGAGGCCGTTGAGCAGGGTGGCGATGGGCAGGATGAACGGGTCGGCCTCGCGGGCCACGACGCGCAGCACCACGTGCATGGCCAGAACCAGCACCGACAGGCCGGCGCCGAGCAGCACCAGTGTCGTGTCGATTCGGCCGAGCGCGCCGAGCTGCACGAGCACAACGGTGGCCGCGTTGATGCCGCAGGCGATGAGCAGCAGGACCAACTCGAGGTTGCGCAGCTTCTGGGGCAGGTGCAGTCGGCGCACGCGACCTGCGCGGGGCGGGCGCGCAGGCGCATCCGTCGTCGTGGACCGGTTACTGGACGCTGGCATCTTGGAGCCGTTCGACGATGAGCAACGCATCCGCGAGGGAGGTTGCGCTGATGGTTTTTTCGACCTGCTGCCGGTCGTAGACCCGCAGTTCGGACAGCTCCAGGTCGGTGTCCTCGAAGACGGAGGACAGGGAGAGGGGGCCGAGGTCCTGCTGCACGCCCTGGAAGATGGCGACCGTGCTGCCTTCCACTCCCACGTAGTAACGGGACTGGGTCCACCGGTAGCCGAGGAAGCCGGCGCCGACGATGGCCAGAATCAGCAGGATGATGCCGACCAGCCAGGTGATCTTGCGGCGGCGGGCCCGGCGATTGTCTTCCTCGATCAGCTCCGAGAGATAGTCCTGGGAGTCAGGCTCGAAGTGCGTTTCACGCACGGGGTGCAGGCGCAAGCTCGACATGCGCAGCGCCCGGCCGCGGGTGGGCTCCTCGCCGAAGGCGAGGGGAGCGGATGCCGACCCGACCACGGTGGGCATGTCGATGCGTTCGGCGGGTGAGCCGATGTCGACGACGACGATGGTGACGTTGTCAGGGGCTCCGCCGTCGAGGCTTTCCTTGACCAGGCGATCGGCCACGCCCTGGGCGTCAAGTGGGCTGAGCAGGGCCGCGGCGATGCCCGAATTAGAGACCACGCCGCTGAGCCCGTCGGAGCAGATCAGCCAGCGGTCACCGGGGAAGGTCGCAAGGATGGAGGTGTCGATCTCCGGCGCCGATTCGACGTCGCCCAGCACGCGCATGAGCACCGAGCGGCGCGGATGCACCATGGCTTCCGCCTCGGTGATGCGGCCACTGTCGACGAGCCGCTGTACGAAGGTGTGGTCGATGGTGATCTGGGAGAGTTCGCCCTCGCGGAGCAGGTAGATGCGCGAGTCACCGATGTGCGCGATCGCCACCTCGTCTTCCAGCACGATCAGCGCGCTGACGGTGGTGCCCATGCCGGTGAGTTCGGCGTGCTCGAACACGGTCTCGGCGAGCTGCGAATTCGCGGCGATCAGCGCCGCCTGCAGGGCGAACTCGGCGTCTTGCGGGGACTGGAAGTCCCGGTCAGCATCCATGATGCGTTTGGTGGCGATCGCCGAAGCGACGTCGCCGCCGGCGTGCCCGCCCATGCCGTCGGCAACCAGGAAGAGATGGCGCCCGGAATAGCCGGAGTCCTGGTTGTTGGACCGAATCTTTCCAACGTGGGACGCGGCCGCGCTGTGACTGACTGTCGCCATGCAGCTACCGCCGAAGCTCGAAGCTGGTTGCGCCGATCTTGACGGTGGTGTTCAGGGGGACCGGGGTCGGCACGGCCAAACGGTTGCCATCCAGGAAGGTGCCGTTGGTCGAATCGAGATCTTGGATCATCCACTTGTCATGCCAGAGCATCAGACGCGCGTGGTGGGTGGACGTGTAGTCGTCACGGATGACGAGGCTCGAGTCGCCCGACCGCCCGATCGTGATCGAGTCGCCGGTGAGCGGGAACTCAGTGCCGGACTTCGGGCCGGAGGTGATCACGAGGCGGGTCGCGTTCTGGCTGGTGGCCTTGTCGTCCACGGCGGTGAACGCCGGGCCAGGCCGAGCCGTGAACTGCTCCGTCGGCGCGGAGGCCGCGGCGGCGGGAGGCTGGGTGGCGCTCGGGAACGCGGCGGGCGCGCCGGCCGAGCCAGCGACATCCGCCTGCATCTTGCGGGCGCGCTGGCCGAACAGGTCGCTGCGCAGGGCATAGACGATGCCGAAGATGAAGAGCCAGAGCACCAGCAGGAAGCCGAGGCGCAGCACCAGCAGGGTGAGCTCACTGACGCTCATGCGGTGGGTCCCCAGAATCCGTCCATGTCGTGACGTTCGCGGCCGCCGTCGCGGTGACGCTCGGTCACCGGCTCGGAAGAGGATGCCTGCGCGATGACCCGGAAGACGATGCGGGTGCGGCCGATGGTGACGACTGAATCGGGCTCGAGGATGGCCTGCGTGACCGGTGAACCGTTGAGCTGGGAGCCGTTTGTCGAGCCGAGGTCGCGCACCTGGGCACGGGAGCCGTCCCAGAGGATCTCGACATGCCGGCGAGAGGTGCCGGAGTCGTCGATGGTGATGTCGGCGTCGCTCCCGCGGCCGATGACGGTGTGCGACTGCGTCAGGGGATAGCGCTTGCCGTTGACCTCGACCACGGGGATCCAGGCGACGCTGCCCTTGATCGTGCTGGAGTCGATCTGGACCATGCCCTCACTGAGGCCGCGATCCGCGGACAGGGTGATCGAGACGCCGCCGGCGAACTGGTAACGCTGCTCGCGGCCGTGCAGCTGCACGAGTTCGGTGAGTTCGTCGAGGAGGGTCTGGCCAAGGGCGGACATGCGCTGGAAGTCGGCATGGCTCATTCGCACCGTGAAGCGATTGGGCGCGAGGATGCGATCGCGGGACACGACCGCTGCTTTTGTGTCGAGTTCGCGACGCAGTGCTGAGGTGATTTCAACCGGTTGCAGCCCCGACCTGAAGGTCTTGGCGAACGCACCGTTGACGGCGCGTTCGAGACCCTTTTCAAAACTATCCAGAATGCCCACAGGTCTCCCGATCCGATCCTTTCGGCTATGAGCATGTTACTTGTCTCAAGTGTTAACTCACCCGCCGGGCAATACCCGGTGAGGGTTGTCATCCTACGGGAGCCAGTCCGGGTCACCATGTCGGGCGCATATCGGGCGCGTGTTCAGGATGTTCGGCACGCCGCGCAGACCTGTGTTCGCGCGGCCTGCCTGTCTCGAATGGCGTTGTGCCCTCGGAAAGTGCTAATCTGCCTAAGTTCGCGCGAGTGGCGGAATTGGCAGACGCGCTGGCTTCAGGTGCCAGTGTTCGAAAGGACGTGGGGGTTCAAGTCCCCCCTCGCGCACAGTGGGTGTTTCAGGAAATCCAGGAATGGTTTTCATGAAATCCAAGCGAACAGGCCGGCTGAGCAGAAATGCTCAGCCGGCCTTCATCTTTTAACGACTCAGTGCACGTTCCGTGGCCGGTTCACCACTCGCCGCTCGGGGGTTTGCGGTTTAAACGCCAATCAGCCTGCCGGTAGGCAGGCTGAAGCGTTCGGTGCGCGGGGTGACGTTCGGAATTGGCGGAGTTCCCGCTACTGCGGCGGTGCCAGGGCGGGAAGCGCGCTGTGCTTATTCAGCGGTGTTCCGGTGGCTTCTTTTCGGCGGCGTTCTCGGGAGAGACTCTCGCCGCTGTCCCGTTCCGCGGTCTTCACGAAGAAGTCGAAAATCTTCCGCAGGTTCGATGACACCGCGGCGAGGGTCGCAGCGAGGTAATTGAAGGCGAACTTCTGGAGGTGTTCACGGCCAACCGGGGGTCCTGATTCCGTTCGGCTGGGGCTCCGGCATCCATCGGGATGGTGACGGTCACTGGTGTGACGGGTCTGGTGACGCGCTTGCCACTGGCACGGTCGATTGCCATGTAGGTGCCGGGAGCAGGAGTGAACACTCATCGCCGGGCCGGAGGCATGGGTTCGATATCCTAGGAACATTGAGATGTCTTAAGAAAAGACGAATAGCCCCTGTCTGCGAAATGGGGTTGCCTATGGCCAGCATCAAGGAATCGAAGGTGGCGGCACTGAGAGAACTAACGAAGACCAATCTGGATAAGCAGGGATTCGGAGGCCTCGATGATGAAGCCAAGTCTTGTTACGCATGGCCCCTACGATTCACACCGGCAGTGGGCACTGTCTTGATCGTTCTCGGATTGATTTTGCAGTCGTCTATCATTCTTGGATTGGGTGCAATCGTTCCTCTCACAGGGGCACTATTTCCCCGTGGCATGATTCTCGATCTGGTCTATAACTTGGTCGTTCGCCATATGTTTCGCGCTCCGGCGCTTCCCCCCACGCCGAGTCCTCGACGGTTTTCCTACCTGCTGTCCACCGTGCTACTTGCAGGTGCGGCCTTGTCCTTCTATTTCGGATTATCAGCGCTGGGAATCGTGCTGGGAGGAATGGTAGCTCTCGGCGGCACAATTCTCACCACGACCCATTGGTGTCTCGGATCGTGGTTGTACAGACTAATTCTTCCTCACGCAACAGCAAGGTGAAAAGGTCGGGTCCACGCCGCAGAACCACAGCTCGGTCGGGTTGCCTCATCAGGAACTGTCAACGGCGTTATGGGAAGCTTTCCGTTCGTGAGGCACCCGGCCGTCCCGTGACAACTCATGGTCGAACTAGCCAGCAACCGAGCTCGCCGCATCAGCGGTCGCTTTCTCTTCGGCAAGAACTTGGCGATCGCGGCCGCACGGGGTTTTCGCGCCACGCTCACTGTCGCCCACGGCGACAATCGCCGTTAGCTCGCGCGCTCCGGAGGTTCGTGCTGATCCCAACGCGACGAGCTCAGCGCAGGGGCCACCCGTGAAATGATAAACGTTGACGCCGACGTGGATATGTCCCGTGGCATCACAAACGGCAGCCCCGACTGTGTGTACCCCGCGTTCAACGTCCGTGTTGGCGCCAATTGCCTCTTCCGCTTTCGCTTTCGCTTTCGCAATGAGTTCCAGGTCGTCACCGGTGAGTTGGCGCACATCCATTCCAGCATTCGCTGTTGGGACGCCCGTCGCCGACGTATGTGCTGGATCTATATCTACCTGGTGCCCGATAGCCGGACGTTCACCGATCAAGGGTCACCGGCACGAACCGGGCGCGGCCAGGACTACGAGAAGCGCTGGCTGCATGCCGGGCCGGGGACACGCTTGTGGCCACCAAGCTCGACCGCCTCGCCCGGTCACTGCGCGACGCGAAAGACTTCGTCGATGACCAGAAACTGCACCACACCACACACGGGTGTAGGCGGTTCAGGAAGGCGTTCCAGCTTTCGTGGCGCTCGCGGGCGCTACAGCGCGGTGGAGCCAGCGGAGGCGTGTCCCTCGATTCCATGAATTTTCAGAAGATTTTCGTCGAACGCCAGAGCATCGGCAAGATCATTCAGAAGAATCGCGAGGAACTACGCAACCAGCACACGGGGTCAGGCCGAAGTTTTGAGTTTTGCAATCAACCCACAGCGAACACGATGGGTTGATTGCCGTCCACCCAGTCGAACAGAAAGGCCCCCGAGAGATTGGGGGCCTTGTGTCGTTCCGGTAGTTTCAGCCCCGGTGGTCGAGCCCGTCGAGACCCGGCGACCCGTCCCGCCCTACAGGTTCGCCCGCTTGCTCGGCAGAGCGATCAGTGTCCGCTTCGGGTCAACCTCCACCGGTGGCCGCAACCAATGCTGAGTTCCGGTGCGGCTGATCGTCCAATGCTGGTTGTGCAGCAGCAGATGGTGGGGATGACAGAGGAGTACCCCGTCGGCGAGGTCGGTGTTGCCGTTGCCTTTCAACCACTCGTTGATGTGGTGGGCTTCGCTCCAGGCCGGTGATCTGTCGCAGTCGATCCAGAGGCATCCGCCGTCACGCACGGCCATCGCGGCGCGCTGTTTCTCGGTGAAGAGCCGTTCGTCGCGGCCGACGTTGATGATCTGGCCGTTGTCGTCGAATTTGATGCCGCGGGTGCCGGCGTCGCAGAGCAGCCGGTCGATGGTTTCCTGGGAGATGGGGAAAGGGTTGCCCTCGATCTGCCCGTGAGCGGCCGGTTCGGCCGGCCCGTGTTCGTTGACCTGCTCAGTCGAAGGTGGAGAGCACGAACTCGCCATCTTCGGGCGCGAACAGCCCGCTGAGTCGTACGTTGCCGTTGCCCAGCCGGTAGACCCGCAGGTAGCGGTCGTCGTCGGCCTGCTTTTCGCGGGCGGCGATGCCGGCCTCATCGAGCCGGTCGCGCATCCGTCTCGCCCGTTTGAACACCTGATCGGCATTCAGTGACGACGCCTCGGTGAGTAGCGCTTCGAGTGCCGCACCGAGCTTCTCTGCGGTGACCGCGGCGTCGATCTGGCCGAGCCCTGAGCGGATCGACTCGGCCGCGTCGACGGAGAGGGTTCCGGCGGTGACGGCCCGGGCGATCGGAGCCTGCCACGGCACCTTCGCCTCGAACTCGGCGACCTCGGCGGCATCCGCGTCGGGCGAGGAGAGCGCCGCCTCGACCTGCTTCTCGGCTGCTTCGGCATCAGCCATCATGGTGCCGACGGCGACCATTTTGTAGGCGTCGCCCTTCGAGGAGCCGGTCCACTTCTGGATGAGGGCCTCCGGCGAGAGAAACCCCTGCTGCGCCGCCAACCCGGAGTGGCCCAACTCCGGCCGGGACCGCCGGGCGATGGTGCCGGCCATCCACGCGGCGCGGGTGTCGAGCAGGCGGCGAGCCGCCGCGATCTGCTTCTGACCGGACAATACTGCGGCATCAGCCAGCGCCTCATAATCGGCACTCGAGGAACCCAGCAGGGCGACGGCCTCGGCCGCTTGCCTGAGGTCATCCGCGAGATTGATCATGATACGAGGATACCTCAAAGCGAACACAGAGTCGAGAGTCTGTCAGTATTTAGAGACTCGATTCAGAGTTTATCTCGAAGGTTTGTTCACAAGTTCAGAGAGCGGCTCACCGGGTCTCGACCAGCCCGACCACCGTGGATTCGACTGACGGGTTGGGGTGGGCGATCCGAGGGGGACATCCGTCGTCTACGCTCGGGCTATGTCCAGACCGGCGCGACCTGCTCCCCGTGACCTCGTGGTGGGGTGGCCCGACGTGCCGTCGGCGGGCGCCGTCGGCGAGGTGGCCCGTCAGTTCGCGGTGAACGTGCAGGCCGCAATCGGCGAGCGGAGCGTGCGCGCCGCGGCGCGCGATGCCGGGCTCGACCACACGACACTGCTCTCGGTGCTGCACGGGCGGTCCTGGCCGGACCTGGCGACCGTGGCCCGTCTGGAGAACGGTTTGGGTGTCGACCTGTGGCCGGGGCGCGTGGGCCCGCCGTAGGGCCGCCGATTGAGACCTGCGCCGCGAGGCGGGCAGGCCGGCCTGGCAGACGTCGAAGATACGTCTATCCACAGCCTTGTGGATAACCCTGTGGACAGCCGAGTGAAATGTGGCTTTTGCCCGCATAATTACTGGAACGCCCGGTGTGGATAACTACGCGTGAAACCTGTGGACGACTGCCATAATCGCCTTTTATCGCTGTCGGGAATGGCAAGATGCCCAGCTCCGAATACCTCAAATACAGGTTCGAATTTCGGGTGCTCAGCGAATCTCGGTGAGGTAAGTCGTGTAGCCGGCGCTGCGCATCGCGGTGATGATCGGTTCGGTGCCGCCAGGTTCGGCGATAGCGATCATGGCGCCGCCGCCCCCGCCACCGGTCAGCTTCGCTCCGAGGGCGCCGGCGCGGCGGGCGATTGCCACGAGTGACTCGATCTCCGGGCTCGACACCTGTAGCGCGTTGAGCAGTCCCTGATTGATGTTCATCAGTTCGCCGAGCTCGGCGATGTCGCCGCGGCGGAGCGCGTCTACCCCGGCCAACACCAGCCCGTCGATCTGGCTGAAGATCGCGTCGTAGCGCGCGGGGTTGCGCTGCCAGGCGCTGCGCACGAGGCCCACGGTCTGCTTCGTCAGCGACTCCACCCCGGACAGCCCGATGACGATGGGGATCGGGTGGGGAGTGAAGATGTCGCGGATCGTGTGGCCGCCCGGGGCATCCGATCTCTGGAAAAGAACCGACCGGCCGAAGGTGGCGACGGTGTTGTCGATGCCCGACGGGGTGCCATGCACGATCTGTTCGCACTCGAAGGCGAGGCTCGAGACCTCGGCGTCGCTGATCGTGAGCTGGAAGCTGTCGGCGACGGCGCGGATCAATGCCACCGCGAACGCGGCGGAGGCACCCAGGCCGCTGGCGCGCGGCAGGTGAGAGAACACGTCGACCCGAAGGCCGGCGTCGGGCACGCCGAGCCGGGTGACGATCAGCGCCGCCACCCGGTGCGAGAGGTCTGCTCGGATCGGTTCGCGCACCGAGCCGTCGACGTCCCGGTCGGCGATGACCGGTTCGCGGAGCGACGCCTGGCGGGTGACCTGCGCGCGCACCGACAGACCGATCGGCGCGGCGATCGCGTGGTAGCCGTAGACGACGGAATGCTCGCCCATCAGAATGATTTTACCGTAGCCGAGGTGGGCATCCGGGCCGGGGGCGCCGGGGGTGAGGGCAGCAGCGCACGTGGCGGAAGCGCTGGGCGTAAGGGTGGCCGCGGGTGCGGGGTGAGCCGCGGGCAAGGTGACGGCGGCGGCGGTGCCGTACCCGGCGTCCGGCGCGGCCGGCTCAATGGCCCGGTCGCCGTCGCTGCTCTCTTCGAGGGCCTGCATGATCTGGCGCGCCTTCCACACCTTGATCTCGCCGTCGGCAATGAGCCTCTCGACGACCTCCTCGAACCGGGCTCCACTGGCGCCGGCGGCAGCCGCCACGGCCCGCGCGTGCAGGCGCATATGGCCGTGCTGGATGCCGTTGGTCGACAGGGCCTTGAGGGCGGCTAGATTTTGGGCCAGCCCCACGGCGGCCATCACCTCGGCCAGCTCGGGCGCTGAAGACACCCCGAGGATCGTGTGGGCGAGCCGTACGGCCGGGTTCGACTCCACCTGGCCGCCGACCGTGCCGACCTTCAACGGGATGGTCAGTTCGCCGACGAGATCGCCGGCGTCGTTCACGCTCCAGGTGGTGAGCGGGCCGTAGCCGTCGCCGCGGCCGGCGTAGGCGTGGGCCGCCGCCTCGATCGCCCGCCAGTCGTTGCCGGTGGCGAGGGCGACGGCGTCGATGCCGTTCATGATGCCCTTGTTGTGCGTGGTGGCCCGGTAGGGATCCATGGCCGCGAACTCGTTTGCGAGCACGATACCGTCGCGCACGCGTTCGCCGGGGAAGTCGGCGGTCTCGAGCAGCGCGTGCGGGATCACGGCACGGGCGCGCACCAGGGCCCGGTCGGTGAGGTTGGAGAGGATGCGCAGGAACACGCGGCCGCCGCTGATCTCCTCGACCAGTGGGGCGAGCCGTTCGCACATCGAGTTGACGAGATTGGCGCCCATCGCATCGCGGGTGTCGACCAGCAGGTGCACGACGAGCAGTTCGCCGTTCTGCGCCGTCGCACCGCGCAGGAAGACCTCGATGCCGCGGGCGCCGCCGCCGCGCGCCACCATTTTCGGATGCCCGCTGTCGGCCAACGCCACGAGCTCGTCGCCGCGCGCGAGCAGGTCAGCCCGGGCGCGCTCGGGGTCGATAAGGTCGACGACCTGGATCTGGCCGATCAGCAGCGGCTCGTCGGCGACGCTCGTGAACCCGCCGGCCTGGCGCACCAGCCGGGCCGCGGAGCTGACCGCGGCGACGATCGAGGGCTCTTCGACCACCATCGGCACCAGGTGGTCCCGGCCGTTGATCTGAAAGTTCAGGCCGAGTCCCATCGGCATTGAGAAGACGCCGATCACGTTCTCGATCAACCGGTCGGCGGCCTCCACGTCGAGGGCGGACGTTCCGTCTGCGAGGTGCGCGGCGGCATCCGTCGACAGGACACCACGTTGCCGGAGGAGCGCGATGCGTTCACTGACCGACAACTGGTAGAAGCGGGGGATGCGGGACCGGCTCATGACGCGGTGCCTCCCTGTAGGCCGGCGGCGAAGAAGCCGAGCGGGACGATGGCGGCCCCGGCCCGGGCGAGTGCCCTGGCGAGTCGCTCGGTGGGTTCTCCAGCGTAGCTAAAGGCCAGACCGACGTCTCCGCCGCCGGCCCCGCTGGTCTTGAAGATGCCGCCCTTGCGCCGGGCGAGGGCGTGCAGTTCACGGTGTCGCTCGCTCACGATGCCGGCCTGGGCATGCGCGTCGAGTTGGGTGAGCGCCGCGAAGTAGTCGGAGGCGAGGCTCAGAAAATCGGCCGGGCTGGCCAGCGCCGCCTCGGCCTGTTCGGCGAGGTGTTTCAGCCGGTCGAGGTCGGCCCGGTGCCGGGCGGGGTTCTCGGCGGCGTAGTCGGCCACGCGGCCCACCAGACGGGTGGTCAGCGCACCCTCGCCGGTGACGACGGCCGAGATGCAGAGCTCCTCCGGCCAGCGCAGAGGCACCACTGCGGCACCCGGGGCATAGCGGATCAACCCGCCGTGCACGCTCGCGGCCACGTCTCCGCCGCTGCCGGCGCCGTTCTGCGCGCTGCGGTGGGCGGCGTGGGCCAGGCGGAACAGCTCGTCCCGGTCGAGCGTCAGGCCCAGGGCGCGGGCCAGGGCGTCGGTCAGGCCGGCGGCGGTGGCGGCGCTGGAACCGAGGCCGAGCTTGTGGCCGCCCCGGGATAGCGCGCTGCTGTCGATGGTGATGGCAAGCGGGGTCTGACTCCGCGGCAGCACCCGCGCCTGCAGCGCAGCGGCCTGCACGGCGACGCGCACCTGGTCGAAGACGCGGAGGTGGTCGCGCTGCTGGTCGGTGAGCCCGGCCGGGAGGGCGCCATCCGTGCCTAACACCAGGTTCCGGATGCCCAAATTGGACGCGCTGACCTGCCAGGAGCCCGTGGTTGACTCGTCGACCGTCACCTCTACGCGTCGGTCGACGGAGGTGAGCAGGGCCGGCGCGCCCTCGAGCACGGCGTACTCGCCCAGCAGGAAGAGCTTGCCGGGCGCGGACGCCCGGATCGTCGGCTTCGGCGGAGGCGTCGGCAGAGTCGTCGCCATGGTCATTCCAGCCGGCAGGCGGCCGGGCCGAGCGCGCTGATGCGCGCCTCGAGCACCCCGGGCACGAGCACCATCGCCCGCTGAACCGCGGCGGCGTCGCCGGGCAGGCAGAGCACCTTGACTTGCGGCCCGGCGTCGATGGTGAAATAGGCCGGCACGCCCTGGGCGCGAAGACCCGCCACGGCGTGCATCGCGGCGACGGTCGCGGCGTTCCAATAGATCAGTGCGGGTCGGGTCGTGAGCATCAGGGCGTGCAGTTTGAGGCAGTTGTACTCGGAGAGCTGCCCGAGCCGGGCGAAATCGCGGTCACGGATGGCGGAGCGCATCTCGTTGAGGTCGTCGTCGGCCGAGTCAAGCCAGGCCTGGTAGAACGGCGAGGAGGCCTTGCTCTCGTTCATGCCGATAGTGGAATTTATCGATTTCTCGCCGTGCTCGGTGATCGCCACGACGACCGCCAGCGGCCAGTCCGCCCGGTCGAGCAGCTCTTCCGCGTAGGCGTCCGATCCGTCGGCGGCGGTGCCGGCGTGCATCTCGGCGAAGCCGCCGAAGATCGAGCGGGCGGCCGAGCCCGAGCCGTGCCGGGCCAAGATCGACAGTTCCCGGTCGGCCAGGGTGAGGCCGGCGGCGCCGGACGCGGCAACCGCGAGGGCGGCGAAGCCGGACGCCGACGAGGCGAGGCCGGCCCCGGTCGGAAAGTTGTTCGTCGACGTCACGATGGCGTTCAGTCGGGCGGCGGACAGGCCCATGCTGGCGGCATGCCCACGCACCAGGTCGAGAACGTGACTGATGCGCGTGGCCTGGATGCGGCATCCGGCCAGCCACAGTTCATCGGCGACCAGACCGGGCGTGAAGGTGACGCGGGTGTCGGTGTAGAGCGCGTCGAGCGTGACCGAGATGGAGCCGACCGCGGGCGTGTTCAGGGCGGCGTCGCGCTTGCCCCAGTATTTGACGAGGGCGATGTTGCTGTGCGCGCGGGCCACGGCGGTGGCGCCACCATCGATGGGTTGGTCCACAGTGGTGCTCCGATCGGGTTCACTCGATTTTAGTCGCTTCCCGGGGGGCCGCACCGCCGTGATCGGGTCGGTTCCGCCTGACGATCTGATCCTGGTCACCACTTTCACCAACCGATCCGTTGATAATGGAGTGGTGCGTTTGAGACCCGGTGTGGGTGAACAACCACGCCAAACCTGAAGAGGGAACTGTTGACGCCTGGAATTAGTGGATTCTCCCTGTTCGTGCCGCCCTACCGGGTGCAGCTCGAGGCCTGGTGCGACTGGAACGACCAGCCGTGGGGGAAGGTCCGGAACGTCGTTGGACGCAGCTTCCGCATGCGCGGCCCAGGCCAGAGTGTCTACACGCTCGCGGCGAACGCGGTGTGGCGTTTGATCCGCGACTACGACATCGACCCCGGTCAGGTCGGCCTCCTGGCCCTCGGCACCGAATCCAGCAGCGACAACTCGGCCGGTGCGGTCATCGTCAAGGGCATGGTCAACGATGCCCTCACCGCCCATGGCATGCCGCTGCTCGCGCGCGACTGCGAGGTGCCCGAGTTCAAGCAGGCCTGCCTCGCCGGCGTCTACGGCATCAAGGCCGCCCTGCGCTACCTGGCGACGGATGGCGTGGGCCGCCAGGCCATCGTCGTCTCCGCCGACATCGCCGAATACGCTCGCGGCGGCAGCGGCGAGCCCACCCAAGGTGCAGGCGCCGTCGCTGTGCTCCTGGAAAGCGAGGCCCGACTGCTGGAAGTAAATCTGGCCGGGTCCGGCAGCGACTCCGACTACCGGGTGGCCGACTTCCGCAAGCCGTTCGCGCGCTTCCGCGGGCAGCCGCCCCGCGACGACGGGCAGATGCAGGACCTGCCCGTGTTCAACGGCCGGTACTCGACCAGCTGCTACATCGACGCGACCCACCACGCGATGACGGCCATGCTGGGAAAGCGCCCCGGCAATTCCCTCGATTACTTCAACGAGGTCGACCGGGTGTTCATGCACCGCCCGTACCACCAGATGCCGGCGACCGGCTGGGTGATGGCCTACCTGTTCACGCTCGCGGCCGACGAGGAATCGGGCCGCGACCAGCTGCGCGCGCACTGCGCGGATGCCGGGATCGACGCCGACCTCCTGCTCGCCGAGATGTGCGCACCCTCGCCGTTCCACGGAAACGGGGCCGACATCGGCGAGATCATCGGTGACGTCTTCCCGCTGTCCCGCCGCCTGCGCCAGCACCTGCGCAGCACCGAAGTCTGGAACACCCTGGTCAGCGAGAAGCTCGGCCTCGGCTCGGACGCCATGCGCGACCTGGGCAACCTCTACACGGCCGCCCTGCCGGCGTGGCTCGCATCCGGTCTGCAGCACGCACTGACGGAGGGGCTCGAGCTCGCCGGCCAGGAGTGGCTGGCGCTCGGCTACGGCAGCGGCGACGCCGCCGAGGCTCTCCCGATGCGGGTCGCCGAGGGTTGGCAGGCCGCCGCCGCACGCATCAACTTCGAGACCGCCCTGCACGGCCCGGTCGACCTGACCGAGGCGCAGTACATCGCGCTGCACGAGGGGCGCCCCGGTGACCTCGTGCCGGCCCCGGCCGAGGACCAGTTCGTCGTCGACCACCTCGGCACCGCGAACGGCCCCGACTTCTACGACCAGGGCATCGAGTATTACCGCTACGTGCCCCTTACCGCCTGACGTTCTTGCCGCCTGACGCGCGATTCAATCCCCTGAGCGCGCGAACCAATTCGGCGGAGATTTTGCTCCGGAACCCGGTTTTTCGCACCGATCGGGGTGATCCCGGCAAAATCTCCGTCGAATTGGTGAGGTCGGCACCGTGAGCACGGGCGGCCCAGAAAGCCGAGCTGGCTGAGCGCCAGGCCGCTTTGCGGGAGTCGCTGAGGTCGTGCCGAAATCAACCCTGCACCTAGAGCGCAGATCCGAGTAAAGTCGGGCCATGAAACCCCGAATCCGACTCCTGTCCAGCGTCCTCGCCGCCATCCTCGCCGCCTCGGGCGTGCTTGCCGCTGGTGCTCTACCGGCATCCGCCGCACCCACGGCCCCGTCCAACAAGTACGTCGCCTTGGGCGACTCTTACGCGGCCGGGCAAGGCGGCGGTGACTACGTGGACAGCTGCCTGCAGAGCCCGAACGGCTACCCCGCCCTTCTGGACGCGGTGAAGGGCACGAACCTACTGCGCAACGTCAGTTGCAGCCTGGCCACCACCGGGACTGTGACCACCACGCAGCTGTCGTCCCTGAACCGGGGGACCACCCTGGCGACACTTACCGTGGGCGGCAACGATCTGAATGTGGCCGGCGTGGCGGCGGCGTGCGCGTCCGCGGATCCGGTCGCGTGCGGGAACGCCATCTCCACCGGTGGCGCCCTGATCTATTCCGGCGAGCTTACAGCCCGTCTGGCCGACACCTACGCGCGCGTCGCGGCGGCCGCCCCGAATGCCCACGTGGTCGTCACCGGCTACCCGCTGCTCTTTGCCCCCTCGGCTAACCCGCTGATCGCCCAGCTCAACGGGGCAACCATGCTGCTAAACCAGACCATCCAGGGCGTCGTAGCCCAGGCCCAGGCAATCCGACCGAACTCCAGCATCGAATACGTCGACGTGTCCGCGGCTTTCGCGGGCCACGGCATCGGAGACGTCGACTCGTGGGTCTACTTCGCCGGTCCGGATGCCTTCCACCCGACCCCCGCCGGCTACCAGGCCTACGCGGCGGCCATCCAGGCGGCGCTGTAACTCGGTAGCAGTCCCGGTTCCCGGCTCCCCGGGCACTGGCCTGCCGACGATGTGCCGTGGCCCTCCCCGCGGAAGCGAACTAGTCGTTCGGCTCCAGGAACTCGGTGGTGTGCGCGATCGTCGGGATCGAGGACGTGATGACGGTGCCGTCGGCCCGTCGCCCGCCCTCGACCAAGGTCCGAGAGGGTGCTCCCGGGTCGCGCGGGCCCTGGTGGGTCAGCGCGACCGTGATGGGCAGGCCCATCCGCACGATGACGGAAACACCGCGCACGGACAGCAAGACGTCGACGCCCTCCTCGATCGTGAGGTTGACCTCGCTCTGCCGCACGTCCACGCGCAGCCGGGTTCCCCGGAGCGTGACGCGGAAGGTCAGCGCCTCCCAGGTCTCAGGCAGTCGCGGGTCGAGGGTGATCTTGCCGCCGTGGTCGCGCATGCCGCCGAAGCCGTAGACGAGCGCGCTCCAGACACCGCCGGCGGATGCCACGTGAACGCCGTCCGCCGCGTTGTGGTGCAGATCGGCGAGGTCGACGAACAGGCCCGAGGTGAAGTATTTGAGCGCCAGCTCGTGGTAGCCGACCTCGGCCGCGATGATCGACTGCACGACGTCGGACAGCGTCGAGTCACCCGTGGTGATCGGGTCGTAGTAGTCGAAGTCGGCACGTTTCTGCTCCGGCGTGAACTGGTCACCCTGCAGCAGGAGGGCGAGCACGACATCCGCCTGCTTGAGCACCTGGAAGCGGTAGATCACGAGGGGGTGGTAGTGCAGCAGCAGCGGGCGGTTGGCGGGCGGCGTCTGCGAGAGGTCCCAACGTTCCTTCTCCAGGAACTGCGCGTCCTGCGGGTGGATGCCCAGGGTCTTGTCAAAGGGGATGTGCATTGCTTCCGCGGCGAACGACCACTCGATGATCTCGGCCTCACCGAGTCCGAGGCGGGCGACCATGAAGTCGTAGGAGGCGATGTCGACCTCGCGCAGTCTGCGCACACTGGTGACCGCGTCCCGCAGGTTCGAGCGGGCCATGATGTTCGTGTAGAGGTTGTCGTTGACGACGGTCGTGTACTCGTCGGGCCCGGTAACGCCGTGAATGTGGAAGACGTCGTTGCCGTTGCCGCGCCAGAAGCCGAGGTCGGCCCACATGCGCGCCGTCTCCACCAGGATGTCGATGGCCTCGCGGGAGAGGAAGTCCTCATCGCCGGTGGCCGACACGTACTGGGTCAGCGCATAGGAGATGTCAGCGTCGATGTGATACTGCGCGGTGCCGGCGGCGTAGTACGCGGACGACTCCAGGCCGTTGATCGTGCGCCACGGGAACAGCGCGCCCAGCTGGTTCAGTTCGGTGGCGCGCATCCTGGCGTGCTCGAGCATCGCGTGCCGGAACCGCAGCGCGTTGCGCGCGGCGTTCGGTGACGTGTAGGTCAGGAAGGGGAGCACGTACACTTCCGTGTCCCAGAAATAGTGACCGCCGTAGCCGGATCCGGACACGCCCTTCGCGGACACGCCCTGGCCGTCGGCTCGCATGGACGCCTGCGCGAGCTGGAAGAAGTTCCAGCGGGTGGCCTGCTGGAGGGCAGGCTGGCCGGCGAGTTCGACATCCGTGCGCGCCCAGAAAGCGGTGAGCCAGTCGCGCTGCTCGGCGACGTACTGCTCGGTTCCGGCTGCGACGGCGCGGTCGAGCGTGCGGTCGCACCGGTCGGCGAGCTCGTGCGTGGGCACGCCGGTGGAGGTGTGGTAGCTGAGGGTCTTGGTCAGTCGGATGGACTGGCCCTGCTTGGCCTTGATGCGGTAGACGTGCTTGGCGAGGTCGTCGCCGATGTGCGAGGCCTCGTCGTACTCATTGAGCGTCTCAAGCTGGTGGTCGGCGGCGCAGGCGATGGTCATGCCCGAGTTCGTGCAGCGGAAGCCGAGGATGTAGCGGCCCTCGGATGCCCGTTTGAAGCGGGGGCGCAGCACCCGGTCGGTGAACGACTCGGCCCTACGCGGGTCGAAGTCCTTGCCGTTGGTGGGCTTCGGGGCGTCGTACTCGCCGATGCCGTCCTGGCGGTTGAGGATCTGGCTGGAGATAACGACCGACGCGTCGGCGTCCAGCATGGTGACCTCGTACTCGAGGATTGCGAGGTGGCGTTCCGTGAACGACACCAGGCGGCGCGACTGGATCAGCACGCGCTTGCCCGAGGGCGTGCGCCATTCGAGGGATCGGGAGAGGATGCCGCCGGCGAAGTCGAGGCGGCGCTCATAGCTGAGCAGATCCGCGAGGGTCAGGACGAGCGGCTCGTCGTCGACGTAAATGCGAATGATCTTGGCATCCGGCGCGTTGACGATCGTCTGCCCGACGCGTGCGAAGCCGAAGGCCTCTTCCGCGTGCCGGATCTGCCAGGTCTCGTGGAACCCGTTGATGAACGTGCCGTGGGCGTGGCCGTCCCGGCCCTCGTCCACGTTGCCGCGCAGGCCGAGGTACCCGTTGCCGATGGCGAACAGCGTCTCGGTGCGTCCCATGTCGTCACCCGAGAAGTCCTTCTCGACCAGGGCCCACTCGTCGATCGGAAATCGGTTGCGGTCGAGCGGGTCGTTCGTGTCGGTGATCCGGTTCATTCTCCGGCCTCCGTTTCGACGTTGGGGAGCAGCTCGTGCAGGTCGGTAACGACGACGTCGGCCCCGGCGTCGAGCAGGGTCTGCGTGCCCACGCCGCGGTCCACTCCGAGCACGAGGCCGAAGTTGCCGGCGCGACCGGCCTGGATGCCCGAGTGCGCGTCTTCGACGACGACGCACTGGGCCGCATCGAGGCCGAGCAGTGCCGCGCCGAGCTCATAGGTGTCGGGGGCCGGCTTGCCGGCCAGACCACGCTCGGCCGAGAGCAGGCCGTCGACGACGATTTCGAAGCGTCCGCGAATGCCGGCTGCCGCGAGGGTCTTCTCCCCGTTGCGCGAGCTGGTGACGACGGCCACGGCGAGGCCGGCGGCCACGACGTAGTCGAGGAACTCGATCGATCCCGGGTAGGGCGTGACACCGCTTTCGGCGAGGGTCTCGTTGAAGGCCTCGTTCTTGCGGTTGCCGAGGCCGCAGACGGTGTTGCGCTCCGGGGCGTCCGTCGGGTCGCCGTCGGGCAGCTGGATGCCCCGGGAGGCGAGCAGCGACCGCACGCCGTCATAGCGGGGCTTGCCATCGATGTACTGGAAGTAGTCGGCGTCGCTGTAGGCGGGGCTCACTCCCTGGTCCTCGAGAAAGCGGGTGAACAGGCGCGACCAGGCGGCCATGTGAACATCGGCGGTGGGCGTGAGCACCCCGTCGAGGTCGAAGAGTACACCGCGCATGGACAGGAGCCGGGCGCGCGTTTCCGCGCGCGACAGGGGGAATCGCGTAGAAGTCATAACTGATGCCTTGCTTGGTAGGTCCTGAGACAGTGGGAGGTCTGATCGAAGCGGTCAAATGATCACGATCTCGATCGGGGGATCGACGTGATGTGCGCCAACGCGGCGAGGAATGCGATTGACGACGCTGCGGACCAGGGCTAGGACTGCATACGCCTGAATACTCCCCCCGATCCTATGCCCCCGACGGCGTTGCGCCGATTTCTCCGGTTGCGCGGCCCTGATCCCCCGGTCTCCGGCGCGCCCGGAAAATCGGCCGATACTATTGGCAGGATGAACCGCGAACGGAGCGCGCTCTCGGCCGCACCCGCGTCCGCGAATCGATCGCGCTCCGCGCGGCTGGCGGGCCGGCGTTTCCGACAGCTCTTCTCGGTCACGGTCGCGGTTCTCGTCCTGCTGGTGGCGGGCCTCGCGATGGCCAACTTCAGCCAGGGTCCCCGCCTGGCCTCCGCCGAGATCAACCTCGACGCCGCCGTCACGCGTGGCAACGCGCGCCTGCTGCTCACCGCGAACCAGGCGCTGGCCGAGGTCCAAGCCGGCCAGGTGGCGGTATCCCCGGCTACAGAGGTCTCCGCCCGTGTCGCCGACCGCGCCCTGACGGTGGAGTTCGCCAGCATCCTGCGCTACAACACCGTCTATACGGTGACGGTGACGGATGTCGCGAGCATCACCCAGGACGCCACCGCCACCCTGGAATACGAGTTCACGACCCCGGACGTCGACATCTATGCGCTGCAGCGCGACAGCCGGGTGGATGACGCCGGCGCGAAGCGGCCCGACACCGTGCGCCGAACGACCCTGCAGGGCCGGGGCGACGGAGACATCGTGTTCAGCGCACCGCGCATCCAGCAGTATGTCGCCCTGGAGAACCACCTCGCCGCCGTCACGCTCGCCGAAGACGACACGGCCACCCTCGAGGTGGTCTCGTTCGGGGGCGGGGACAACGTGCAGGTGCCCGTGCCGGGCGCGGGCGTGATCGAGAACCTGGCGGCCTCCCCGTCGAAAACCCTGATCGCGTACACCTTCACCAGCGCCCCGGAGACGGCGGGGCGCCGCTACGACCGCACCCCCTTCGTCTACGACCTGACCGAGTACTCGGGCCTCCCGGCCGAGGTCACCGGGGTGGACGGCCTGCCGATGACGGTGATGGACCTGCGGTTCGTGCCGGACAGCACCTCTCTCGTCGTGCAGAACGCCGGGCAGACCCTGTTCCTGATCGACATGCTCGGCGACGCCGTGCTGACCCCGTTGGGCGAGCACGACGAGATGCGCGGATTCGTTCCCGGCACCCGCGCGCTCGTCGTCGCCGACCCCGACCAAGGCTCGACGATCGACCTCGCCGACGGGGCCGTGACCACACTCGACCTCGCGCCCAGCCTGCTCGAAGCGAGCGCCTACCCCGGCAAGCTCGTGCTCCTCACCGAGCAGGGGCGCTACGCCCGCCTGTTTCTGCAGGAAACCGGCGACAGCAACCAGCTGGCTTACCTGATCGCCGTCACCGACGCCGCCGACTCGAGCGTCGCGTTCACTCCCGCGTCGGACGCGTCGCGCGTGCGGGACTTCTGCGTCTCGCCGAACGGCCAGTACCTCGCGGTGGAGACGATCCCGGCGACCGGCCTCGGCGACGACTACCCGACCCTGCCCGCGTTCTCGGGCATGACGACCACCCTGGTAGACCTCGACCGCGGCACCAGCAGCCGTAGCGTGTCCGGTTTTCTCCCTGATTGGTGCGGCTAACCGAGGGATACCCCCGCCAACCTCCTGCCGATGGCTGCCTGTCCCGAGCGCAACCGAGTCGAAACAGGACAAGATATACCCATGAGTCAGACCATCGCCGCGCGGCCCTTCACCGCGCGCCGGAGGCCCGGCCGCGGCCTCTCCGTCGGCCTCGTCATCATCGGGCTGGTGATCCTGCTGCGCGTGTTTGCGCCGTCGGCCCCTGCCGACACCCTGGCGGACACCTTCCGCGACTTCGTCACCCTGTCGATCAGCGTGGTGATCGAGTCGCTGCCGTTCGTCTTCCTCGGCATCGTGCTGTCGATCGTGGTGCAGACCTGGCTGCCGGAGGGGTTCCTGCTGCGGCGCCTGCCGAAGAACCCGGTCGCCCGGCGGGTCGTACTCTCGCTGCTGGGCATGCTGCTGCCGGTTTGCGAGTGCGGCAATGTGCCTCTGGCGCGCGGCCTGATCGCCAAGGGGCTGACGGTCGGCGAATCGATGACGTTCCTCTTCGCGGCCCCGATCCTCAACCCGGTGACCATCATCACCACCCAGCAGGCCTTCGGTTGGGACAGTGGCATCCTGGTCTGGCGCATCGCCGGCGGATTCCTGATCGCCAACCTGATCGGCTACATCTACAGCCGGCACCCGAAACCCGAGTCCCTGCTCGCTCCCCGGTTTCAGGATGCCTGTGCACTCGGCGACCACCATGACGCGGCCGACGGGAAGATCAAGCGCAGCGCCGGCCTGTTCACGAAGGAGACCAGCGCGATGTTGCCGGCGCTCTTTATCGGCGCCGGACTGGCCGGGCTGATCCAGACCGCCGTCTCCCGCGAGGTGCTCGTGACGCTCGGCAGCCACCCGGTCTGGTCCGTGCTGGCGCTGATGGCCCTGGCCTTCGTGGTTTCGATCTGCTCCAGCGTCGACGCCTTCTTCGTCCTCTCGTTCGGTGCGACGTTCATGCCCGGTGCCATCGTGGCCTTCCTGGTCTTCGGCCCGATGATCGACATCAAGATGCTGGCCCTGCTGCGCACGACCTTCACGGCCAAGACCCTGATGCAGCTCACCCTGATTGTGGCTCTCTGCTCCGCGGTTCTCGGATTGGCGATCAACTATGTCGTTTAGACGGCTCCTGCGGCGCTGGCAGGGCGCGCTTCTCAGCATCGTGGGCATTGTGGCCACGGTCTGCCTGGGGGTCAGCGGGCAGCTCGGGCTCTACATCCACCCCCGGTACTTCGTGTTCACCATGGTGATGGCCGTGATCGCCGCCGCGCTGGTGGTGGCCGCATTCGCTCTCCTGCCCGCAGCCGAAGACGGGCACGAGCACGAGCTGCCTGAGGACGACGGAGGACGCTGGGCGTGGCTCTGGCCGGCCGGCAGCATCCTGATCATCGTCGCGGCCACCGTGGGCCTCCTGGTGTTGCCGCCGGCGACCCTGACCACGGCCACGGTCGCCAAGCGCGACCTGAACGGCTCGACCTCGCTCATCACGCAGAAAGAGGCGAGCGACCTCGTCGGCGGCGACTACTCGACCTTCACCGTGCGGGACTGGTCCTCGCTGCTGCGCCAAGGCGCCGGCGAGGACTTCTTCGCCGACAAGACCGCGACCGTGACCGGGTTCGTCACGCCCGACACGAGCGACCCCGAGAACGTGTTCTTCGTGGCCCGCTTCGTCGTGTCCTGCTGCGCGGTCGACGCGCAGCCGGTCGGCATCCCCGTCTACTACCCCGGCTGGCAGGACGAATTCCCGACCGACAGCTGGGTTGCCATCGAGAGCGGTTTCAACACCAACCCGAGCATCCGCAGCGATGAGACCATCGCCCTTGTTCCGAGCGAGATCACACCCACGGACCAGCCCGCCCAGCCGTACGTCTACTGACGCCGGCAAGCTGATCGGGCCGCTCTGACGCCCGGTGCCCGCTGCATCCGTCGCTACGCAAACTCGGAGAAATTGCCGTAACGCCGGCTGGGTCACCCCAGCCTGATCTCGCGGCGTGTCGTGAAAATCCCCGAGTTTAGGCAACACGACGGAGGCCCGGAGTGCGCCGAGCTGCGTGGCACGTTCCCGGGTGATTCGGGCGCCGCCCGCGGGGCTCGGCGAGCTCGACCTCCGATCAGGCGGCCGAGGCATCCTTGGGGTCGGTGGCGGCGTCATCCGTGCCGAAGTGGTTGCTGCCCGCGGTCACGCCGGCGAGCCGCAGCCAGGTGTCGACCACGGTGTCGGGGTTCAGCGACACGGAGTCGATGCCCTCGGCGACGAGCCACTCGGCAAAGTCCGGGTGGTCACTGGGGCCTTGACCGCAAATGCCCACATACTTGCCGCGGGCCTTGCAGGCCGCGATCGCCATGCTGAGCAGTTTCTTCACGGCCGGGTCGCGCTCGTCGAAGCCGCCGGCGACGATCGCCGAGTCGCGGTCGAGGCCGAGTGCCAGCTGCGTCATGTCGTTGGAGCCGATGGAGAACCCGTCGAAGTAGTCCAGGAACTCGTCGGCGAGCAGCGCGTTGGCCGGCAGCTCGCACATCATGACGATCTCAAGGCCGTTCTCCCCACGGCGCAGCCCGTTCTCGGCGAGCAGTTCAATAACGCCCGCGGCCTCGTCCAGGGTGCGCACGAAGGGGATCATCAGCTTGACGTTGGTCAGCCCCATCTCGTTTCGCACGAATGAGAGCGCCTCGCATTCGAGGTCGAAGCAGTCCCGGAACGAGGGCTCGAGGTAGCGGGACGCCCCGCGGAACCCGAGCATCGGGTTCTCTTCGTGCGGCTCGTAGGCCGGTCCGCCGATGAGGTTGGCGTACTCGTTGGACTTGAAATCGCTCATCCGCACGATCACGGTCTCCGGCGCGAAGGCGGCCGCGATCGTGGACACGCCCTCGGCCAGGCGCTTGATGTAGTAGTCGCGCGGATTGCCGTAGGCGGCGATGCGGGTGTTGATCTCGCGGGCCACGTCGGCGGGCTGGTCGGCAAGGTTGAGCAAGGCCTTGGGGTGGATGCCGATCTGACGGTTGATGATGAATTCGAGCCGGGCGAGACCCACGCCGTGGTTGGGCAGCTGGGCGAACGTGAACGCCTGCTCCGGGGTGCCGACATTCATCATGACCTTCACCGGGGCCGGCGGCAGGGTGGTGAGCGCGGTCTCCTCGATGCCGAAGTCGAGCAGCCCTTCGTAGATCAGGCCCGCCTCACCCTCGGCGCAGGACACCGTGACTTCGAGGCCGTCGGAGAGGATGTCGGTGGCGGTCCCGGTGCCGACGACCGCGGGAATGCCGAGTTCGCGGGCGATGATCGCGGCATGGCAGGTGCGGCCGCCGCGGTTGGTCACGATGGCGCTGGCGCGCTTCATGATCGGTTCCCAGTCGGGGTCGGTCATGTCCGCGACGAGCACGTCGCCGGTGGCAAAGCTCGCCATCTGGTCGATGGACGAGAGGATGCGCACGCTTCCGGCGCCGATCCGCTGGCCGATGGCGCGGCCCTCGACCAGCACCTTACCGGTCTCGTTCATCTTGAACCGGCTCTGGGACACCGCGGTCGCTCGCGACTGAACCGTCTCCGGGCGGGCCTGCAGGATGTAGATGCCGCCGTCGATGCCGTCTTTGCCCCACTCGATGTCCATCGGGCGTCCGTAGTGCGCCTCGATCGAGAGGGCGTGGCGGGCCAGCTCCTCCACGTCGGCATCGGTGATGCTGAACAGGTCGCGCAGGTCGACGTCCACGGGAACGAAGTCGATCGTGCGGCCGATTTCACGGTTCTTCGTGAAGGTCATCTGCAGCGCCTTCTCGCCGAGGGTGCGCTTGAGGATGGCGGGACGGCCGGCCTCGAGTGCCGGCTTGTAGACGTAGAACTCGTCGGGGTTGACGGCGCCCTGCACGACGGCCTCGCCCAGACCGTAGGAGGAGGTGATGAAGACCGCGTCGCGGAAGCCGGATTCGGTGTCCATCGTGAACATGACCCCGGAGGAGCCGATGTCCGAGCGCACCATGCGCTGGATCCCGGCCGACAGCGCCACCTCGGCGTGCTCGAAATCGTGGTGCACCCGGTAGGCGATCGCCCGGTCGTTGTAAAGGGAGGCGAAGACATCTTTGATGGCCGGCAGGATGTTCTCGATTCCGCGCACATTCAGGAACGTCTCCTGCTGACCGGCGAAGGACGCGTCCGGAAGGTCCTCGGCGGTGGCGCTGGAACGCACCGCCCAGGAAATGTCGTCGGAGCCGCCGTGCTTCAGGACCAGGGCCGCGTAGGCGGCCCGGATCTGGGACTCGAACTCGGGCAGGAAGGGCGTGTCACGCATCAGGCCGCGGATTTCCTTGCCGGCCGCTGCCAGCGCGGTGACGTCGTCGATGTCGAGGCCCCGCAGGCGCTCGATGATCCGCTGGTCCAAACCGGAATCGGACAGGAACCGGCGGTAGGAGTCCGCGGTGGTGGCGAATCCGTCGGGCACCTTGACGCCGGCCGACGTCAGATTCTGCACCATTTCGCCCAGGGAAGCGTTCTTGCCGCCCACCCGGTCCAGGTCCGTGAGTCCGATTTCGGAAAACCAGAGGATGTCTGTCGTCATGTGTTCTGCTCCCTTGCAGTGTGCGACCAGAGGTGAGGCCACGAGGTGAGGAGGCTCACCTCATGGATAAGCGACCTATTCCCATAGTGACAGGTCTATCCGGCCTGAGCGCAATTTGTTTACTTGATTGACATGTTCACTTGTCTGCGTTTTGAATGTGAGTCAGCGCTTGAGGTTCATTTGCTGCAGAATCATGGCCGACATCTCCTCCACGGACATGCTCGCCGAGTTGAGGAATGGGATTCCGTGGGAGGCATAGAGTCGCTCCGCACTGCGCAGCTCGAACCCGCACTGCCGCAGGGACGCGTAGGGCGAACCTTCCCGGCGCTGGGTGCGCACCTGGCTCAGGCGCAGGGGATTGGTGGTGAGCCCGAAGCACTTGTCCACGAACGGTCGCAGTGGCTTGGGGAGACCCTCCCGCTCGAAGTCCTCGTCGACGAGAGGAAAGTTCGCCGCGAAGATGCCGTGCTGCAGCGCCAGGTACATCGTGGTGGGGGTCTTGCCGCAGCGCGACGGGGCCACCAGGATCAGCTGCGCCTTCTCGAGCGCTCGCAGGCTCTGGCCGTCATCGTGCTCCATCGCGTATTCGACGGCCGTCATGCGGGACTGATAGCGGGCGGCGTTGCCGAGGCCGTGGGCGCGCCCTGGTTCGTTGCTGGCCTGCGTCGCCAGGGTCTCCTCGAGCTCGCTGAGATAGGTTCCGAGCAGGTCGATCAGGGTGGCCGTGCAGGTGCCGAGGGTGCGGCGGATGTCGCTGGTCACGGCCGTGGAGAATACGATCGGCTTCTGGCCGCGCTCCACCAGAGCGTCGATCAGGTCGACCACGGCCTGGGCCTGGTCCACATTCAGGATGAACGGGATCGTCGTGCGGTCGAACTCCACGGTGGGGAACTGGGACAGGAGGGTGCTCCCGAGCGTTTCCGCCGTGATTCCGGTGCTATCCGAGAGAAAGAAAACCGGGCATGGATCGTCAGTGGCCATATCTCATTGTGTACCTCCCGGCAGGCTCGGCGCGGATCGGTGCGCGCGTACTGAGCGCCGCAGTCGATTCCGCGAGTTGCCGTCGTCGCATCGTGCGCAGCAGACTTGAGTCTGGGGTTGCGACTGATTCGTCCGCCCGGTAGCTAAGGAACCCACCATGACTGAACCGAATGATGCACGCGTCGGCCTCTACATCGACTTCGACAACATCGTCGTCTCTCGCTATCAGCAACTACACGGACGAAATGCCTTCCAGCGCGATGGCATCCGTAATTTCGACAGATCGAGCGCGGATGCCGAGCCCGAGGTTGCCGCGAAGCTGAACGCCGCGACGGTCGACTTCAACGCGATCATTGATTTCGCCGCGTCGTTCGGCACGCTGGTTGTCAATCGCGCGTACGCCGACTGGTCCGTGCCCGTGAATGCGAGCTACCAACGCCAGCTCATGTCCCGAGCGGTTGACCTCACCCAGCTATTCACCACGACCACGCGGGGAACGAAGAACGGGGCGGACATCCGTCTTGCCGTCGACGTGGTCGAAGACCTCTTCCGGCTGCCCGACCTCACCCACGTCATCATCGTCGCCGGTGACTCGGATTACATCGCCCTCGCCCAGAAGTCGAAACGTCTCGGTCGCTTCGTGGTGGGCATTGGAGTGGCCGGGTCGACCAGCACCTCCCTCGCGGCTGCGTGCGACGAATTCGAAGACTATGACTCTCTCCCCGGCATAGCGAAGGTCGCCGCCGCCGCGCCCGCCCCCGTGGCGCTCGTGCAGAAGCCCCCGTCGGGCAGGAAGGCCGCAGAACCCGCGACCGTGCCGCCCAAGACGGTGCCCGTCAAAGCCCGCACCCTGACGACGATCCCGATGTTCTCGCACACCACAAGTTCGCAATTCGACGAGCCGGAGCCGGAACCGGCCGAGGACATCGACCCTCAGACAATCGCGTCGGAGCTCCTCGTGCGTGCCCTGCAGATCGGGCACGCAAAGGGCGACGATGACGAGTGGCTGAACACCGGCACGGTAAAGAACCAGATGCGCCGGATGGACCCCTCGTTCAACGAAAAACCGCTCGGCTTCCGTTCCTTCACCGACTTCCTCTCCTCGCGCAGCGAGGTGGCCGAGCTGCAGGAAGATGGCCCGCATCGGCTCATCCGTCTGCGCCCGGAGGCCAACGCCGGACGCTGAGTCGGTCCGTGCGGTCCGGCGCCGAGCAGGAGCAACGCGTGGTGTGTCAGAACCAGGTTCCGTCGAACACAGACAGCGGTGTGATCTGAGCCCGTGAGCGTTTCGACCGAGACGAAGGCTGCTTTCAAGACGACCGAATTCAGCGCCTGAATGCTGATTCTCGTCGCGCGTTCATCGCTTCCGCCATGGTCGATAACGGGGACGACGGGCAGGGTTTCGGGGCCAGCTCCGCCTGGCTGTCCGCCACGCTCCTCACCATCGGTTACATGATTAGCCGCGGCCCGGTCAAATCGGGAAGCCGTGAGAACTACGACCGTGACGAGCGCGACAACCGCCGCTAACTGACTCGGTGCACGGACCGGATCTGCCCTTGACGCGGCGTCCGTACAGGAGGCCCCCTACGCTTCGCGCAATGGGCCTTCTGCTCCGTGCAGGGCGCTGGAGCGTCCCGAACAACACCCGCCGTGGCTTCGGGGCCAGGGATATCGCCGATGTCGGCGACGGTGAAGAAGAGGAGGCACGTCGTTTTCCCGTTCCGCAGCTGCCGGAAGTGGGCATCAAGGAAACTGTGGAAAAAAACGGGGACGCAGAGGCAACAGCGAAGGACTTCGATGCCATGATGGGCGACATCGACGTGGGACTCGGACAATAATCATGGGCGAATTTGTCTACGGAAATCCCTCTGTCATTGTCGAGTTCGATGATCGGGGTCTCGCAGCTCAAGATCGTCATCCTCGCCAAGGTGCGTCGAGGGGAGAGCTTCTCTTTCTCCTGGGAGTACACGGCGGCGGCTGGCAGCGGCCACAGCTCCATCTGGATCCACCCCACCATCCCGTTGCAGTTCAACTTTCAAGGCAGCAAAGAACCTCTCCTGAACCGGGCAAGGGTGGAGTAACTCGTCCGCATCTCGAACACACCCGCCGGTCTGCGCGTCACCCCAGAGCCGCCCCAACCGGGGGAAGTGCGACACTGATTCTCAGAGCGGTCGCGAGAGCCGATCGGCCGTGATTTGTTCAAGGGAGTTCGCTGACCGCCACGAAAAAGCCCCGGCTTCACCGCGCCGGGGGGAGGCGAGGAATCTGCCGGGGCCGATTCGTTTGGAGTGGGGGAACTCCATTGACCACGGTACGGCGGATGGGCTGAATTTCGGCTGGACGAGCCCCCATGTCGGAACAAAACCGTACGGTCGCCGCGGAACCGGGCATCGACCGCGTGTTCGCCGACGCAGGCCGACGGGGGCATCGCCGTCGGAGCCGGGACGGGGGTCGCGATCGCCTCCGATGGGTCATCCTCGCCAGCGACGACCCGCGCCCGGAAAACAGCGCTCTTTCGGTGGTCTCCCGGCGGGCATAAAATCTCGGCATGTCTGCTGACCCGGATGACTATCGTCAGGCCCTGGAGCGAGCGAAAGCCCATGCCCTGGACTGGCTCTCCTCCCTGCCCACCCGGCCCGTGGGGCCACGCGTCGACGCCGACACCCTCGCCGCGGGCTTCGCAGCGCCGCTGCCGCTGCAGCCGACGGACCCGGCGGAGGTGATCGACGAGCTGGCCCGGCTGGCCGAACCGGGGCTGATGGCGATGACGTCCGGCCGCTTTTTCGGCTGGGTGATCGGCGGCACGTTGCCGGCAGCCCTGGCAGCCGACTGGCTGGTCAGCGCGTGGGACCAGAACGCCGGCATGCGCTTCGCGACCCCGGCCACGGCCGCCGCCGAGGAGGCCGCCGGCGGCTGGATCCTCGATCTGCTGGGTCTGCCGGACGGCGCCGACGTGGGCTTCACCACCGGGGCCACCATGGCGAACTTCGTGGGTTTGGCGGCCGGACGCGATCATGTGCTCGGCGACGCCGGCTGGGACGTCGCGATCGCCGGTCTGGCCGGGGCGCCCCGCGTCGCCGTCTACGTGGGCGATGAGCGCCATGCGGTGATTGACCTGGCCCTGCGCTACCTGGGACTCGGCGCCCCCATTGTCGTCCCGGCCGACGACCAGGGCCGCATGCTCCCCGAGGCCCTGGCGGCCGCGCTCAACCAGGGCACTGGCCCCGCGATCGTCTGCCTTCAGGCCGGCAATGTGCACTCCGGCGCCTTCGACCCGGTCGGTGAACTCACCGACCTCGCCCACCAGCATGGTGCCTGGGTGCACGTCGACGGCGCCTTCGGCCTCTGGGCCGCAGTGAGCCCGCGCTACCGCGAGCAGCTGGCAGGCCTCGACACCGCCGATTCCTGGGCCACCGACGCGCACAAGACACTCCAAGTGCCCTACGACTGTGGCATGGCCATCGTGGCCAGGCCCGCCGAGCTGCGGTCCACCTTCGGGGTGCACACGAGCTACCTGTTCGCCGATGAGACCGGTCCGGGTGACCCCTACGAAAAGGTGCCCGAGCTGTCGCGCCGGGCGCGCGGTGTTCCGGTCTGGGCGGCTCTGCGCTCCCTGGGCCGATCGGGCACCGTGATGCTGGTGGAGCGGCTGGCCGATCACGCCCGGGCCATCGCCGACGGACTGGGTCGCATCACCGGCGCCGAGGTGCTCAACGACGTGGTCTTCACCCAGGTCTGCGTCAGCTTCGGCGACGACGAGCGCACCCGACGGGTGACGGAAGAACTACTCAAGGAGGGAACCGCCTGGATGTCGGGTTCGCGTTGGCAGGACCGGGATGTGCTGCGGGTCTCCGTGAGCAACTGGTCGACGGATGCGGACGACGTCGCCGCATCCGTGGCTGCCGTCGAACGGGCCTGCGCGGCGGTCGCGCGCAACCGTCCGACGGAATATGAGAAGGCGTGAATACGGCCGTGGTCCGGCCTGATTCCAGGGCTGGCCCGGGCCCGGTCCGGGCGGCGATTCGTGCTCCGATCGGCGGCCGCCACCGACGGCCCGCGAGAGGCCGCTGGAGACGACGGTCGTAGGATCGAAGTAACAAGGATTGCCACAGGTTGCCGGTTGCCCCGGATTCACCGGCAACTGGAGGTATGTCGAATGCTCGCTCAACCACGGGTCGTCATCGTCGGCGGCGGAATCAGCGGATTGGCGACAGCACACTACCTGCACCGCCGGCTTGGCGACGGGGTGCGTCTCACTCTGGTTGAGGGTGGGGCGCGGTTGGGAGGCAAGATCTCCACTGAGCAATTCGGCGGGCACCTCGTTGACGTCGGACCTGACGCGCTGATGGTGCGGGCACCCGTGGTGGCAGCCCTCATCGAGGATCTCGGGGTCAGCGACCTCGTCGTGGCCCCCGCCGGGTCCGGCGCACGCATCTGGTCGCGCGGTAAGCTGCGACGGCTCCCGGCCGGCACCCTCTTCGGCATCCCCGATCGGCTGCTGCCCCTGATGAAATCCCGACTGCTGTCGCCGCTCGGTCTTGCCCGTGCGGCCCTGGACCTCGTGAAGGCGGCCCCGGCGGGATTGCCAGACGACCCCACAATCGCCGAAATCGTTCGCCCGAGGATGGGCGGGCAGGTGTTCGATCGCCTCGTCGATCCGCTGCTCGGAGGTGTGCATGCCGGCAGGGCCGACGAGCTCAGTGCTCGGAGCACCGCGCCTGACATCGACGCTCTCGCCCGCGGCAATCGCAGCCTCTACCTCGGACTGCGGCGCCGACGCCGGAATGCCCCACCCAAGCCCGCCGGAGCAGGAGGCGCGGTCCTCGTCACCCTCCGTGGGGGACTCGCCCGGTTGATCGACGCACTGGCCGTCCACGTCGTGGGCGACGATGTGCGCCTCGGTACGGCGGTCGTCTCCGTGTCGCGCGGCACCGCCGGCTATGAGGTGAAACTGAGCGATGGCACGGTGCTCGAGGCCGACGCGGTGGTGCTCGCCACTCCCGCGTTCGCTGCGGCGGACATGGTGCGCAAGGAAGCCCCCGACCTGGCCGCCGCGCTGGCGGGTATTCCCTACGTCGATGTTGCCACGATCTGCCTGGCCTATCCGCGCTCCGCCGTCGCCCACAACCTCGTCGGCACGGGCTTCCTGGTGCCGCCGGAGGAAGGCAAACTCATTGTCGGCTGCACCTGGTCCAGCGCCAAGTGGCCGCACCTCGCCGATGACACGACCATGATCATCCGCTGCATGGTGGGCAGGCGCCGCGACCAGCGCTGGATGGACCTCGATGAGGACACCCTGGTCAGCCAGGTGCACGCCGAACTCGTCGAGGCCATGGGTCTGACCGGGCGCCCGACCGAGCAGCACATCGAGCGCTGGCTGCAGGCGATGCCGCAGTACATCGTCGGCCATCAGGGCCGGCTCGCCGCCGCGGAGGTGGCTCTGGGTCGGCTGCCGGGGCTCTACCTGACCGGTTCCGCCTACCGGGGGGTCGGGCTGGCCAGCTGCGTGGCCGATGCCGAGCGCACCGCCGACAAGCTCGCGCAGCTTCTGACCGATGCGCGTCCCGCGAGCGAGGTGCCCGCATGAGCGGGCTCAGCATCCCCCTCGGCGAGACCGCCGTGTTGCCGACCCTGCCGACCGCCCGCCGTGGAAAGGGCCCGGACTACGCGCAGCGCCCGATGCTGGTGTTCTGGGAAACCACCCGCGCCTGCCCGCTTGCCTGCAAACACTGCCGGGCCAGCGCCACGATGCAAGCCCTACCGGGCGAGCTGACCACGGCAGCGGGCAAAGACCTGATTGACCAGGTGGCCGGATTCGGCCGGCCGTACCCGATCCTGGTGCTCACCGGCGGCGACTGCCTGATGCGCCCTGACCTGTTCGAACTCGTCGACTACGCCACCGGCCTTGGACTGCCGACGGCGCTGTCCCCGTCGGTCACGCCGAGTCTCACTCCGCAGATGATCGAACGGATCGTGGCGAGCGGGGTCAAGGCGGTGTCGATCAGCCTTGACGGCGCCGTCGCCGCGACCCATGAGGGCGTGCGCGGGATCCCGGGCCACTTCGACGACACCATGGCGGCGATCCGGGCTCTCGCCACGGCGGGGTTGACCGTCCAGGTCAACACGACCGTCATGCGCGCCAATGTCGACGAGCTCGCAGATGTCGCGGCCCTGATCAAGAACGCCGGCGCCGCTATCTGGGAGGTCTTCTTCCTCGTCCAGGTCGGCCGCGGCGTCTCGACCGAGGCCGTCAGCCCAGCGGAGCACGAAGACATCTGCCACTTCCTCTTCGACGCCTCCCAGCACGGCTTCATCGTGCGCACGGTCGAGGCACCCTTTTTCCGGCGAATCGTCGCCCGCCGACGCGCCGGTGACCCTGCACCGATGAGCGCACCGTACAACATCCTGTCCGCGAGGCTGGAAGCCCTGATGGGGCCGCCCGCGGGCCTGCCGCGGGCGCAGACCGCGTCGACCCGCGACGGCAAGGGCATCGTCTTCGTGGCCTACGACGGCGAGGTCTACCCGGCCGGGTTCCTGCCACTCGGCCTCGGGAACGTGTGCACGACCCCGCTGGCCGAGATCTATCGGGACAACCCGCTACTCAAACAGATCCGGGCCACGGAGTTCACCGGCCGCTGCGGCAGCTGTGAGTACGCGGACCTGTGCGGGGGCTCCCGAGCCCGCGCGTTCGCGTCGAGCGGCGATCCGCTGGGGGAAGACCCGGCCTGCCCGTTCCAGCCCGGCGCGGCCGGCGCCCACGTCGGTGCCTGAGTCCCAGCCAGTGGATGGCCTCGTGCCCGCGCCTCCCACGGAGCCAGCCGGGTACGACGCCGTGGTCCTCCTCGGCTTCGGAGGCCCCGAGGGCCAGGACGACGTCATCCCGTTCCTACGGAACGTCACCCGGGGCCGCGGAGTTCCGGAGGCACGCCTCGAAACCGTGGCCGCCCACTACCGCTCCTCGGGTGGTGTGAGCCCGGTCAACGCCCAAAACCGGGCGCTCCGTGACGCGCTCCAGACCGAACTGGCCGCCCGAGACACCTTCGTGCCGGTGTACTGGGGGAACCGCAATTGGGCTCCGTACCTGCGAGACGCCGTGACTGCGGCCGTCGACGCCGGCCACACCCGATTGCTCGCGCTCACGACGAGCGCGTACAGCTCCTACTCGAGCTGCCGGCAGTACCGGGAAGACCTGGCCGAGGCGCGGTGCGCCGCCGGGCTCGGCGACGCCGTGCGCATCGACGCGGTTCGCCCCTACTTCGACCATCCCGGCTTCGTCGCCCCGTTCGTGCTCGGCGTCTGCTCCGCCCTCGCCGACTTCGCGCGGCAGGGCCTGGCCCCGGATGACGTTCACGTGCTCTTCACAACCCACTCCATCCCGATGGCGGATGCCGAGCAGAGTGGCCCACGCGAGCGATCCTTCGGTGCCGGCGGGGCCTACGAGGCGCAGCACCGGGCCGTCGCGGAGGTGGTGATGGCCGCCGTTTCAGCGGCGGCGGACGACGACACAGTGGCCGACGCCACCCCGGCCTGGTCTCTGGCATTCCAGTCGCGGTCGGGGCCGCCCGAAATGCCTTGGCTCGAACCTGACGTCAACGACGTCATCGTCGTGCTCGCCGCGGCCGGCACGCGGGCCGTCGTCGTGGTGCCGATCGGATTCATCTCCGACCACATGGAGGTCTCCTGGGACCTCGACACGGAGGCGGCGGCCACTGCCGCCGCGCACGACCTGGGGTTTACCCGGGTGTCGACCCCCGGCCTGCACCCGGCGTTCGTGGCGGGGCTCGTCGACCTGTTGCTTGAGCGACTGACGCCGGCAACGACCCCGGAACGCTGCGCGCTCACCGCGCTCGGACCATGGACGGATGTGTGCCCGGTGGGATGCTGCGAAAAGGGGCCGGCCCGGAGGCCGGGGACGGAACCCTCATCCCCAGCAGAAAATCCCGCGGCCCAGGGAGGTCCTTCATCGGGGGAGGCGCACCGCTGACGCCCGCGCAACTGGCCGAGCGGATGGCCGCCATCCGCGGGTGACCCCGGCCTCCCACCGATTGGGTACGCTCGGCGATAGGGCTCAAGAAGGCTAACGAAGGACCAACCGTGACCCACCCGTATCCGTTGTATGTGGCCATCCGGGCGCAGTGCTTCTGCTGCCAGTCGCTGCAGCCGTTCACGTTCACCTCGGCGACCGACCAGGTGGTCTGCGCATCCTGCCTGCACCACCTGGGGGCGGAAAAGGCCACCCGCCGGGACGCGGAGCACATCAAGCTGTGGGTCGGGCAATACGCCGACCAGCAGGAGAACCACCGGCAGTTCGCCGAGAAGTCGGCGGGGGCGGATGCCGAGCAGCAGGCGGTGATCGACGGGCTCACGGCCCAGGTGGTGGAGCTGCGCGGCGTCGTGGCCGGCGAGTCCGACCGCACGAAGAGCGCCGGGGTGCGCGCGCTCCTCGAGAGTGACCTGGTGCGGCGCGCCGAGCGGAAGACCGAGCTCGCGCACCGTCAGCTCGACTGGGCTATGGCCGTGCTCTGGCGGATCGGGCAGCTGCACCACGCCGTGGAGGGCATGCCGCTGGCCTGCGTCTGCGGGCGCGCCGCCGCGGCTTGCGCGGAAGGTCGGGCGATCGATCCGCAGCGGCAGGCCGTGCTCGACTGGGAGCGGAAGAACCTCGTGCTGCTGCGCGCCGGCTCCCGGCACGCCCTGCCCGACGACCACCCCGAGGTGCGGGCCTCGAGACGACAGCCGTGAGAGGTGCGGGCCGCCAACCCCTCAAACGTGTCGGTGCACCGGCGAGCGGACGGCGGGGGCCTACGCTGGAAAAATGGAACCCCTCAACACCCTGCACATTGTCTCCGGCGTCTTCATCGTCGGGCCCATGGCCATCCTCCCCATGACCGCCATGCGCTCCATGCGTGCCGGGGAAGCCGGCCAGGTGGCCTCACTGGCGAAGTCCACCAATCTCTTCACTCTGCTGTCGCTGCTGGTGGTGTTCCTCGGTTTCGGCGCGGCGGGCTTCAGGGACAACGCCTCCCTCGCGTCGACCTGGATCTGGCTGTCGATCGTGCTCTACGCGGTGGCCCTCGTACTCAGCCTGTTCCTGGTGGTTCCGACCATGAAGTCGGTCTCGGAGCTCCTCGCCGAGCAGTCCGCCAGCGGTACCCGGGTCGCCGGCGCCAAGGTCGCCGGTTACTCGCGCGTGGCCATGGGCTCGGGCATCGTCTCGCTGCTCCTGGTGGTCGTGGTCGTGCTGATGGTGGTCAAGCCGGTCTAGCCGTTCACAGTCTCGCCGGGCTAGTCCAGGTCGCCCACCGAGACCAGGCCGTCGTGACGGCGGCCATCGAAGATGATCGTCGGGATCTTCACGGTGTGGATGCTCTCCTCGACCAGCCGCGTGTTCGCGGCGATGATGTCCGCGACCTCGTCGGAGGCGGCGACGGATGCCACGTCGGCGACCTGTTCCTGGCTCAGGCCGAATTCGGCCGACCAGTCCTGCAGCAGCGCGGTGGCGACAGCCGGCTCGGCGCCGTTGATCACGCTCTGCCAGGAAACGCCCTTGTCATCGACTTCCGTGTAGATCCGGCGCAGGATCTCCCAGTCGACCGGCGTGGCGGCGTCGGCGAGAGGGTTCAGCCGCAGCGCCTCGAGGTACTGGGTGACGAGCAGCGAGTTCTGGAACTTGTAGCCGTCGGCGGCGGCGATCGGGTAGGCGATGTAGGTGAGGTTCATCCGGTCGTCGAACCCGGCCTCCTCGATGTTGTTGAACAGCTGCAGGCAGTAGGTGCAGCCGGGGTCGATGACCTCGAGCGCGGTTTCCTTCTTCGCGTCGTAGACGCCCAGGTAGCTGGCGTTGGCGGGCAGGTATTCCTCGGCCTCCCAGTTCTGCATGCGGGAGGGGATCGCCGAGAACGTCTCGCCGAGGCTGGCGAAGTCGTTGCCGAAGGCGCCGATCACGTCGCCGGAGAGCAGGGACTCGCCGAAGGTGGGCGTCTGGTCGGGGATCGAGCAGGCCTCGGCGCCCAGGCTGCAGGATGCGGAATCCTGCTTGTTGCAGGTGCCGTAGACGTACAGGTTCACACCGCTCTTGACGACGACGTATGCGCTCCAGACGGTGGTGAGCACCACGAGCAGCGCGACCACCTCGAGGGCGACGGATGCCGGGCCGACGAGCTTCGGACGGCGCACCGCCAGCGGCGCGAGCAGGTGGTCCTTGATGTCCTGCTTGAAGGTGGTGTCGCAGGGGCGGAACGTGACACGGCGGAGGGTGCAGTTCCACGCCCTGCCTAGGTAGCGGCGGTATCGTGCCGACACGGCCCCCATGAGAACGAGAACGATGAATGCGGCAATGCAGAACACTTAGGAGAGGCCTTTCATCAGGCGCGCGAGGGCCTGTGCGGCCTGATCGACATCGGCCGTGGTTGAGTGCAGTCCGAGCGAGAAGCGCAGCAGCGGCGGCAGCCCGAGCTGGTCTTTCAGGTAGTGGTGGGCGCAGAAGTAGCCGCTGCGCACCATGATGTGGGACTGGGAGAGGAACACGGCGAGCCGGTGCGAATCCTGTTTCGGGGCGTAGGCGCTGATCACCGGGCTGGCCGCGGTGTTGACCAGAGTGAGGCCGGGGATGTCGCCGAGACCCTCGAAGAGACGCTGCGAGAGACCCCGAAGGTGCTCGGCCGCGGGCCGACCGCCAGGGCGCACCTGTCCCAGCCACTCGATCGCACGGCGCAGGGCGATGATCTCGCCCCAGGCCTGCAGCCCGGGTTCGAGCAGGGCGCCCGGGTCGTTGGCGAGAAGGTCGTAGGAGTCTTCGCGGACGTCCGCCACCATGCCGCCGCCCACGAAGGTGAGCTCGAGGGAACTGAGCAGCTCGTGGGTGGCGACGACCACGCCGAGGCTGGCGCCGTACATCTTGTGGGCGGAGAAGCAGAGCGCGTCGGCCTCGGTTTTGGCCAGCAGGGTGCGTTCGTGCGCCATGGCCTGGGCGGCGTCGAGAATGACGATGCCGCCGCGGGCGTGGGTGTCGCGCACCAGGTCGGTGAGGTTGGTAAGCAGACGCCCGTCGATGTTGGAGGCCACGTTGACGACCACGATCGCGCGTTCGAGCTGGGCCGGCCGGTAGACCAGGGCGCCGTCGGGGGCGCGGTCGAGCACCAGGCGGGGCACCCCCAGTCGGGTCGCCGCCGTCATGGTGGGCAGGAAGACCGAATTGTGCTCGATGTGGCTCGTGACCATCTGCCCGAACCGGCCCTGCGGCAGCTGATGCAGCAGCAGGTTCAGCCCGAAGGTCGTGTTGAGGGTGAAGGAGACCGCGTGACCCCGGCCGGAGAGGCCGAGCAGCTCGAGCACGGCCCGGCGGGCGTCCTGCACCTCCCGGTCGACGCGGGTGCCCCAGGCGTACTTCACGCGCCCGCCGCAGGCGTTGTACTCCGTGTAGTACTCGGTCAGGGCGTCGAGGACCGGCTGCGGCCGGAGGCTCTGACAGGCGGAGTCGAGGTAGACCGCGCCGGGTTCGAGGTAAGCGAAATCGGCGAGACGGCCGGTTTCGACCGCAACCGGTGGCGTGCGCCGGAACAACCCAGTGTGCTTCATGTCCTTCAATTCTTTCCGGCTCATTCTAGGCGAGCAGCGGGTTCTGCCCGGCGCGGCTGGGAACCGGCTGGGAGCGTGGTGGTCATAGCTTCATCCGTCGCACCGGGCTAGGCCTGGGCCGCAACGAGCACGGTCCAGGTGAGACCGAAGTCGTCGCTCGCGACGACCCCGCGTCGGTCGGCGGCGAGGAGCCAGGGCACGCTCCCGCCGACGAAGCCGAAGGCCTCCGGGCTGCCGTCGGTCTGTCCTCCGCGGGTCCAGGTTCCGCTTCCGGCCTCCTCGTGCCAGAGCACGCCCTCCGGGTCGATGCCGACGACACCGCCGCCGGCCGCGGCATCCTGAACGTCGATCAGGTACAGCATCGGTGCGCCGGGGACCAGCGCGAACGTGCGCCCGGCATCCTTGCTCACGGCGAGGCCGCTCTCGGTGGTCGCGAAGACCCGGTTGGGGGTCGCCGGGTCGGCGGCGAGGTCGCGCAGCGCCACCGCGGCTCCGGGCGACCAGGTGGCCCCATCGTCGTCGCTGATGCTGACCCTGCCGGCGGCGGCGGCGTAGCCGTAGACGCGCAAGGCTCCCGGCGGCAGGGTCACCGCGTCGAGGTCGTGGAAGTCGGTCTTGCCGGCGAGAGAGACGTTCGACCACGTGGCTGCCGCATCCACGCTGCTGATCAGTCCCACGTTGGGGCCCACCAACGTGGACTCGTCGGAGCCCGGATGCCCGGAGGCCAGCAGCAGGCCCGGCGCTGCCACCGTGAAGCCCATGGCGTCGAAGGCCGGGCCATCGCTCGGGGTGGGCTGGGTGAGCCCGGCCTCCGGCGCGCCGGCCAGGTAGCTGTCGGGCAGCAGGTCGGTCGGGACCTGCCACACGCCCTGGTGCGTGCCGGCGTAGGTCTTGCCGGTGGACGGGTCGGCGCCGAGGCCGTGAATGTGTTCAAAAGCCGCCGTGGTGGGGGCGGACGTGCCGGTTGGCGGAGCAGCCGGAGTGGGCGCGCAACCGGCCAGCGCGGCCGCGAGGCCGACGGTGATCAGGGCGGCGCCGCCGAGGCGGAGGGTTCTGCTGGACGTCGTCATGGGTCAGTACGCGGCGAGGATGTCGGTCATGACGGCGATTTCGGCGGATTGCGACGCGACGATGGTGGCCGAGAGGGTCTGGGCGGCGGCGTTGCTGCCCTCGTCGATGTGCGTCTGCGCCATGGCGATTGCGCCCTCGTGGTGCGCGATCATCAGCTCGAGGAACACCCGGTCGGCGTCTGCGCCCGAGGCGTTGCCGAGCGTCATCATGTCGGCCTCGCTCATCATGCCGTCGGTGCCGTGGTTCATGTCGGACATGCCGCCCGTTTCGGCGCCCCACTCGCCCAGCCAATCGGTCAGCTGGGTGATCTCGGGCTCCTGCGCGGCCTTGATCTTGGTCGCCAGGGCGACGACGCGCGGGTCGGTGCCGTGCTTGGCGAGGAAGTCGTCGCTCATCGCGACGGCCTGCTCGTGGTGGGGGATCATCATCTGGGCGAAGTCGACATCCGCGGCGTTGGCGTTGGCGGACGCGGTGGCGGTGGGTCCGTCGGCGGCCGGGGCGTCGGCGGCCGGGGTCGGGTCGCCGCAGGCGGTAAGGGTGAGCGCCGTGGTGAGCGCTGCGGCGGCGATCAGCGAGGTGCGGATGGTGCGGAGCATTGGTGTTCCATTCGTTGACAAAAGGGTGAGAAACCGGGGGCCGGGGTGCGGCCGGGCCGCGCAGGCCGGTGGGGTGCGCTGGCGAGGGTTTCGGCCTAAATGCGGCTGATGGAGAGCAGGGTGAGTCGGGGCCGATGCAGGTGCAGCGGAATCTCCCGGAAGGAGCCGACGATGAAGCTGCCGGCCTCGAGCAGGCGACGGCAGGCCGACGGGCGCCGTGCCAGCAGAATCAGGCCGACCAGCACAAGCAGCAGGGAACACGTCATCGAGAGGGTGGCCAGACCGGACATCGCGTGGGTGTCGGCGCTGCCGAGTGCGCCGGCGGACGGGGCGACCACGGTCGCGGTCGCGGGCGCGACGCGCTCGAGCAGCGGGCCGGTGAGGGATGCGGGGAGGGATGCAGCGAGGGATGCAGCGAGAGGCGCGGCGGATGATGCGGTGTGCCCGGCCGCGGAGTGTGCGTCGGCGGTCATCGCAGTGGTCATGGTTGTTGACGCTGTTGTTGATGAGGGAGCGGGAGCGGTCGGGGCCGAGGACAGGCCGCCCGGTCCGTGCGCCGGCCCGTGTCCGGTTCCGGCCGTGTGCGCCGCGAGCAGGCAGAGCAGCAGCGCGGCCATCATGAGCAGGGCGGAGTGGAAGACCCGGCGTCCACCACGGAGCGAGATCGCAGCGCGTGTGTGCAGCTTGCCGCCTCCGTCCGAACTGTGGTCTGGGCTTCCGTCGGCCTGTCGCTCACCGTGGATGCCCCCTCAGGGTATACCGGGCGGATCGGCGTCAGCTGGGAGCAGCCTCGGTCCGGGGCGACACCCGGGCCGGGGCTCACCCCCAGTCGAGCGCGAGCACCCACGACCCGTCGGTGTCGCGGCGCAGGTCGTAGCGGTGTTGTTCCTCGTCGCCGCGCGAGGCATCGAGGCGCCAGAGCTCGGTGTCGATGCGGGACGGCACGCCGCCGGCATTCTCCCACCAGCGGGTGCGGGTGAAGATCGCCTGCGGCTGGCCGATGACGGTGTGTTCGAACCGGTTCCAGATGAACGCCCGCGGGTCGCCGTCGACGGACAGCTCCACGTCGACGACTGCGTCAATGATCTGAGGCATGCGTGGCTCCCTTGATTTTCTCGAACATCTATTCGATTCTGTGAGTGTAGTTCATGCCGCCGACACTCGCCAGACCCGATCAGGAAATCGCTCGCGACCCCGGCACCGAGGACTTGCCCGGTTCTCGCGCGCCCAGGCTCGACGAGCCGGACCGGGGCGTGAGTCCGAGCCGCCGCACGATCTCGGCGGCCTCCTCGGCCGGAGCGCGGCCGGCGTCGATGGAGATCGCGCGCTCGTCGGCGTCAGGCGCCTCGAGTGTGGCCACCTGCGAATCGAGCAGGGAGGTCGGCATGTAGTGGTCGAGGCGCGTCGCAAGCCGGCGCCCGATCAGGTCCGTCGACCCGGTCAGGTGCACAAAGATCACGTTGTGCTCGCGCAGCACGTCGCGGTAACGGCGCTTGAGCGCCGAGCAGGTGATGATTCCCGGCGCCCCCGCCATGGTGTGCTCGATGATCCACGAGGAGACCGTGTCGAGCCAGGGCGCGCGGTCCTCGTCGTTCAAAGGCCGACCGGCAGACATCTTGTCGATGTTCGCCTGGGGATGCAGGTCGTCGCCCTCCTCGAGATCCCAGCCCAGCTGGCCGGCGAGGAGCCCCGCCACGGTGGACTTGCCGGATCCGGAGATGCCCATGATCACGAGCACGGGCTGCTGAGTCTCGAACATGCTAGATCACGATATTCAGCAGGAGGACGCCGGCAAGGCCGACCACGGAGATCAGACATTCCATCACGGTCCAGGTCTTCAGATTCTGCCCGACGGTCGTGCCGAGATACTCCTTGACGAGCCAGAACCCGGCATCGTTGACGTGGGAGAGGAAGAGCGAACCGGCGCCGATGGCGAGAACCATCAGCGAGACATCCGTGCTGCCCAGGCTGGCCGCGACGGGGGCGAGGATGCCGGCGGCCGTCACGGTGGCGACGGTGGCCGACCCGGTAGCGACGCGGATCAGGGCGGCGACGAACCACGCCAGCACGAGCACCGAGACGCTGCTGCCGGCCACGGCGTCGGCGATGACGGTGCCGATGCCGGTGTCGATGAGCACCTGCTTGAACCCGCCGCCCGCACCCACGATGAGCAGGATGCCCGCGATCGGCGGGAGGGAGTCGGAGAGGGACCTGGCGACCCCGGCGCGGTCCATGCCGCCACCGCGACCGAAGACGATCATCGCGTAGATCACAGCGATGCCGAGGGCGATCATCGGCGTGCCGAGGAAGTCGAGCGTGGCGTTGAGAGGCGAGGTGGATCCCGGGTCGATCGCGTCGGCGATCGATCGGGCGAGCATCAGCATGACGGGGAGCAGGATGCCCGAGATGGTGATCAGGAAGCTCGGGCGCCGCATGTTCTCGCCCAGACCCTGATCCTCGTTGGTGAGGAACAGGGCCGGCACAGGCACGGAGACCCAGCGGCTCGCGAACCGGCTGAAGATCGGGCCGGCGATGATGACGGTCGGAATGGCGATGAGCACGCCGATCGCGAGAGTGAGCCCGAGGTTCGCATCGAGAGTGGTCACGGCCACGAGCGGACCGGGGTGCGGCGGCACCAGGCCGTGCATGACGGACAGGCCGGCGAGGGCCGGGATGGCGATGCGGATGAGCGAGAGCCCGCTGCGGCGGGCCACCAGGATGATCACCGGGATGAGCAGCACGAGGCCGACTTCGAAGAACATCGGCAGGCCGATCAGCCCGCCGATCAGGGCCATCGTCCACGGCAGGGTGCGGGCGCTCGAGCGCGTCACCAGCGAGTCGACGATGCGGTCGGCTCCGCCGGAGTCGGCCAGCAGCTTGCCGAACATGGCGCCGAAGCCGACCAGGATGCCGACGCCGGCCATGGTGGCGCCGAAGCCGGCGCTGAAGCTCGTGACGGCGGCGGCGGGAGCGAGGCCGGCCCCGACGCCGACGCCCACGGCGCCGATCGAGAGGGCGAGGAACGGATGCACCTTGAGCCAGGTGATGAGCAGGATGATCACCGCGACGCCGACGAGGGCGGCGAGGATGAGCTGGAGGTCGCTGCCGGCCGGTTCAATCGGAACCACCGGAGCCGCGTAGGGAAGAATCATCTGAATTTCCATTCCGAGGCTGCTTCACTGCGACCTCATCGTCCAATAATCTGATTAATCAGATATTTGAGTGTGGCACACGAATCGCGACTCCGGGACCAACGCCGGTACGATCACGATGGGCGACGTAGCGACGACGCGCGCGGCCAGTCCGCAGGGAGAAGCTGAGATGAACCGTGGGGCGGGCGCAGGAGTGTGGCGTGAGCGAGGGCTTCATGCGCGGGTGGTGAACTCGCTGGGCCAACAGATCGTCGACGGCGGATACCTGACCGGCGACATCCTGAACCTGGACGTGATCAGCGAGGAATTCGCGGTTTCTCGCTCCGTGCTGCGCGAGGCACTGCGGGTGCTGCAGTCGCTGGGTATGGTCGAGCCGCGGCAGCGGGTGGGCACCCAGGTGCTGCCTCGCACCTCCTGGGACCTGATGCACCCGCAGATCATCTACTGGCGCGGACGCGGCACCGACTATCTCACCCAGATGCGCGAGATGCTCGAACTGCGCCTTGGCATCGAGCCTGTGGCCGCCCGACTGAGCGCGCGCCTGATGACCGCCGAGCAGCTGGACGCGGTGCGGGCGGCAGCCGAGGGCATGGTCGCGGCTGACCTTGCCGGCGACGGTCGCGGGTTCCTCGAGGCCGACATCGAGTTCCACTCCCTGATCCTGATCGCCTCCGGCAACAGCGTGATGGGGCACTTCGCCGGCACGGTCGCGGCGCTCCTCCGCACGCGCGAGGAGGAGAAGCGCTTCACCATCACCGAGTACACGCCGCCGTCGGCCCACCGGCACAACCAGCTGGCCGAGGCGCTGTTCGCGCGCGACGAGGATGCCGCGTACCGCTGGTCGTATGCCACGATCGAAGCCACCCTGACCGAGTTCATCCAGGAATCGGGCCGCGCCGAACGGGGCCTCGGGGCCTGAGGCTGCCGGCCTGGCGCGGTGTCCGTTGCCCGGCACCTCGTGCTCAGAGCCGGGCGAGCCGCTCGATGTCCTCCAGGAATTCGCTGGCGACCTGGGCCGACACGGTCGTGCGGGTCGACCGGATCGCGACCAGGTAGTCCTCGGTGCCCGGGCCGCCGGGCGTCGACTCGTCCTCCCCCTCGAACAGTGCGCGTTCCAGCGCCTGCTGAGAGGCGCGCCGGGCGGCGTACTCGATGTCGGCTGGTGAGAACCCGTCGCTTGCGGTGACGAGCGCGCTCAGATCGACCGTGCTTTTCCTGCCCTCGGGGATGTAGCGCTCCCAGATGGCCTGGCGGGCGGCGACATCCGGAAGCCCGATCGGGATGACGTAGTCGAAGCGTCCGTGCCGGAGAAAGGCGGAATCGAGGGCGCGGATGAAGTTCGTGGCGCAGACCAGGAGCCGGCCGGGCTGCTCGCGGAAGGCGGGAATGATCTTCAGCAGCTCATTGGTGACGCCCTGCAGCGCCGAGGGTGGCTCGCCGCCGCGTTGCGCCGCGATCTCCTCGACCTCGTCGATGAACACGACCGCGTGCTCCAGCTCGGAGATCTTCAGGAAGGTCTCCCGAAGCGCACCGGCAAGGCCCTTGGGGTCAGCCGCGAGCCGCGAGGGGAAGACCTCGACAAAGGGCCATTCCAGCCGCGACGCGATGGCCTTTGCGAAGGTGGTCTTGCCCGTTCCGGGAGGCCCGAAGAGCACGACCGCCTTCGGTGGCACGACGCCGTACTGTTCGGCCATGTCGGGTTTGGCCAGCGGCATGACGAGCCTTCGTTCGAGCAGCTCCTTTTCGGCGCGCATGCCGCCGACGCCCTCCCAGAGATCGCGCGGCAGGATGCGCCCGCCCAGTTCGCTGAGCGATCGCAGCTCCTCGCGCTGCACCGGGATGTGGCGCTCGAAGTAGCGCAGGTGCTGCTTGACCTCGAAGCCCCGCTTCACGAAGGCGTCGACGCGCGTGGCCGATTCGGGCATCAGCGCGGACAGCTTGGTCAACGCGTGCCGGGACATCTTCTTCTCGAGGGCGGCCAGCAGGGCCGTGCCGATGCCGCGGCCCTGGTAGCGCTGCGCGGTGGCGAGGAAGACGACCCAGCCCTGGGCGTGGGCGGCGCGGCCCACGGCGGCCCCGACGACCTCGTCGCCGGCAAGGGCGACCACGGCGTCATCCTTCTGGCAGGAGGCCAGCACCTCGGACAGGCCGTAGACGGGCTCCGTCTTGGCGGCCGTGATCTCTTCCCAGAGGCGAAGGATGCCGTCGAGGTCGTCCGAGTGAAAGTCGCGGATCCGCCAACCAGTCATGAGTGCTCCTTCGCGCCGACACGTACGCTTCCCAATCTATGGCACTTGCGTCGCCGAACTAGCGATCAGTCAAGCGGCGGGCAAGGTAAGGCGCGGTGCGGCTGTGCGGGTGCCGCGCGACGGCATCCGGGGTTCCGGTCGCCACGATCTGGCCGCCCGCATCTCCGCCGGCCGGTCCCAGGTCGATCACCCAGTCGGCGGCGGCCACCACATCGAGGTTGTGCTCGACGACGATCACCGTATTGCCGGCGTCGACGAGGCGGCCCAGCTGGGCCAGGAGAAGGCGGACATCCGCGGGGTGCAGTCCGGTGGTCGGCTCGTCGAGGAGGTACATCGTGTGGCCGCGGCGGGCGCGCTGCAGTTCGGTGGCGAGCTTGATGCGTTGGGCCTCGCCGCCGGAGAGCTCGGTGGCCGGCTGGCCGAGACGCAGGTAGCCGAGCCCGACCTCCCGCAGGGTGGCGAGGCTGCGGGCAGCGGCCGGCACGTCGGCCAGGAAGCCGGCGGCCTCCTCGACGCTCAGGCCGAGCACGTCGGCGATGGACTTGCCGTGATAGGTCACCTGAAGGGTCTCCGGGTTGTAGCGCGAGCCAAGGCAGGTCGGGCAGGGCGTGTAGCTGCCGGGCAAGAAGAGCAGACCGACGCTCACCGAGCCCTCTCCGAGACAGGTCTCGCAGCGGCCGCCGGGCACGTTGAAGGAAAACCGCCCGGCGCCGTAGCCGCGCTTCCGGGCCTCGTCCGTGGCCGCGAAGGTCGCGCGCACCGCGTCGAAGAGCCCGGTGTAGGTGGCCAGGTTGGAGCGCGGAGTGCGCCCGATCGGCTTCTGGTCCACGCGCACCAGGCGGTCCACGGCCTCCAGGCCGGTGATCCGGTCGACCCGCGCCCGCGGCTCGGGGTCGCCGCGTTCGCCGTCGTTGCCGTCGTCGTCGACGGCGCCTGCGGCTGCCGTTGGATCAGAGGCGACGGTGGCGTCGGACTCCGGATGCAGCGCGAGCCGCACGGCATCCGCCAGAACCTGGCTGACCAGGGTGGATTTGCCCGAACCGGACACGCCGGTCACCGCGGTCAGCACACCGAGCGGGAAGCCGGCGTCGACGCCTCGGAGGTTGTGCCGGGTGACACCGTGCAGGCCCAGCCAGCGTTCTGGTGTGCGCAGCGCCGCGGGCTGGGGCGCGTCGGGCTGGAGCGTGGCTGGCGCGGCCGGCTCCGGCGCGGCCGGGAACAGGAACTGCCGGGTAACCGACTCCGACACATCGGCCAAACCTGCGATGGGTCCGCTGTAGAGCACGACGCCGCCGCCGGCCCCGGCCAGCGGGCCCACGTCGACGACCCAGTCGGCGCGGCGCACGATGTCCATGTTGTGCTCGACGACGAAGACCGAGTTGCCGGATGCCTTCAGCTGCTCCAGCACGAGCAGCAGCGGTTCGGCGTCGGCCGGGTGCAGCCCGGCCGACGGTTCGTCGAGCACGTAGATCACGCCGAACAGGCCCGAGCGCAGCTGGGTGGCGATGCGCAGGCGCTGCATCTCGCCGGGGGAGAGGGTGGGCGTCGCGCGCCCGAGGCTCAGGTAGCCGAGGCCCAGTTCGAGCAGCACCTCGATGCGGGCGAGCAGGTCCCGGGTGAGGGTCACGGCGGCCTCCGTGGGCTCCGCGGAGTGCGGCCTCGCGGTGTGCGGCTCCGCGGAACCAGGCGCGGCGGTGCGCTCGGCACCGCCCGCCCGGAGCGTCGGGCGAAGCAGCTCGGCGAGCCCGGTCAGCGGCAGCAGGTTGAGCTGGGCGATCGACCGGCCGGCCACCGTGACCGCCAGGGCCGCGGGCGTGAGACCGCTGCCGTCGCACAGCGGACACGGGCCGGATTCGACGAACCGCAGCGCGCGCTCCCGCTGACTCTGGCTCTTGGAGTCGGCCAGGGTGTGCAGCACGTAGCTCCTCGCGCTCCAGAATCGGCCCTGGTACGGCTTGGCGATGCGGTCGCGCTGCGGGGTGACCTCCACCACGGGCTGTTCCTCAGTGAACAGGATCCAGTCCCGCGCAGAGCGCGGCAGGTCCTGCCAGGCGGTGTCCACGTCGTAGCCAAGGGTGATCAGGATGTCCCGCAGGTTCTTGCCCTGCCAGGCGCCCGGCCAGGCCGCGATGGCGCCGTCACGGATGCTCAGGGCAGGGTCGGGCACGAGGGTTGCCTCGGTCACGGTGTGCGCCGTGCCGAGGCCGTGGCACTGCGGGCAGGCGCCGGCCACGGTGTTGGGGGAGAAGGAGTCGGACTCGAGGCGTGGGGCAGCCGCCGGGTACATGCCGGCCCGGGAATACAGCATGCGCAGCGAGTTGGACAGGGTGGTCAGGGTGCCCACGCTCGAGCGGGAGCTGGGCGCGCCTCGGCGCTGCTGCAGGGCCACGGCCGGCGGCAGCCCCATGATTTCGTCAACCTGCGGGGTGTGGCCCTGCTGGATCAGCCGACGCGCGTAGGGCGCGACGGACTCCAGAAACCGGCGCTGGGCCTCCGCGAAGATGGTGCCGAACGCCAGCGACGACTTTCCGGAGCCGGAGACCCCGGTGAAGGCGACGATGGCGTCCCGGGGAACGTCGACATCAACGTTCCGGAGGTTGTTCTCCCGAGCCCCGCGCACCTGCACGAAGCCCGCGAATGGCGCGTTCCCTAGTGCGGTCGACGGAGCGTTCCGGGTCGAGGCGGCGGTGTCGGCGTCAGGTCGAGGCGGTTGCATCCGCCGACTCTAGCCCGAACGTCTGGGCGGATGCCGGGCTAGAGACAGTGGACCTGAGAGGCGACGCGGTATACTGGTGAATTGCGATCCCGTCCGCTGATGGTGGTGGGCCGGTCTTCATCTCGATGCTCAACCGTGACAGATCCCGATGTTCTACCGTGACAATCTCGATCGCTCTTCTATTGAACCAGGCTCAGCGGCGTGCCGTTCAAACCACGTTTGAGACTGAGAGAACCATTGGCTGATACATCCGGATCCACCGCTACCCACTACGTTTCCCTGCTGCGTTGGGCGTCCCTGAAGAGAGCGTTCCTGTCCCGCCAGTCCCCGCCGAGCGCCGCCCCAATCGGCGAGCGTCGCTGAGTACCCCATGGCCGACCGCACCACTCCCACCGGTTCCGACCAGCAGGTACCTGCCAACCAGGTCTCGATGCCCCGCTGGGCCGAACTCAAGCGCGCTTACGTCGCGCGGCTCTCGAAGAGCGAGCGCGCCGCACTGGCCGCAGCCGCCGAGCATGCGAACGACTCCCCGGAGTGACCCGTCGGTTCCCCTGAGCCGGTGTAGAACCAATTCGACGGAGATTTTGGCGTGAAAGCGCTCTTTCGCAGGATTCAGGTCCGATTCGCGCAAAATCTCCGTCGAATTCGTTCGGGCCGTAAGGGCGCGCCGGTCACGGCAGGCGCAGGTGGTCAACGGGCATCATGACCAGCGGCGCGCGCAATTCCATCAGGTCCCGGGCGTGCTGGTCGAGCCGCTTGTCCTCCGGGGTGATCAGCGTCAGTGGTTCTACCGGCTCGGCGTGCCCGTTCGCGCCGAGTGCGACGAAAATGCTCATGCACTGCGTCGTGAGGTGCAAATCGTGGGGCGTGCGTGGACTGCCCGAGCGCACCCGGATGCTGATGTGCATGCTGCGCTTGCCGGTGTGGATGAGCCGGGCATCCACTTCGACGATGTGCCCGATGTGGATCGGCCGGTAGAAGTGGATGCCGCCCGAGTAGACGGCAACGGCCGCTACGGTGCTCCAGGCCGCCGCCGTAGCGAAGGCGGCCTCATCGATCCAGCGCATCACGGTTCCGCCGTGGGCGTTGCCGCCCCAGTTCGCGTCGGCGGGGTCGGCCAAAAACCGGAACACCGTGCCTGGCGTGGTGCTGTCATCGGTATATTCCTGTGAGCGCATGACAGTCTGGATGCGCTTGCGCGGCTCGAGCCGGGCCGTCGCGTTCTCTTGCAGCTCCCGGTCGACGTCGGAGTGGGGCACCCACAAGGGAACTTCCTGCGGCTTCCCGGCATCGTCGACGGCGACGAAGACGAGGATGCAGTGGGTCGCCGGACTGTATTCGCGGGCGCGGACATCCGTGGTCTCGACCGTGACAAGCACGTGCATGCTCGTGCGTCCGGTGTGGATGATGCGGGCGTGCACCTCGACCAGGTTGCCGGGCTTTATCGGCCGGGTGAAGTGCACATTGCCGACGTAGGCGGTGACCGTGTCGGATGCGCTCCAGCCCACCGCACAGGCGTAAGCGGCCTTGTCAATCCACTCGAGCACGCTGCCAGCGGCCACGGTCGCGCCCGAAGCGGCGACGTCGGCGGGAACGGCCATGAACCGCAGGGTGATGCGGTCGTCGGGCATGCCCGCGTCGAATTGCGACATCGAACGGACAGGTGCGGCGGTCACGGATACTCCAACGAAAGCAGGTCAGGGGCTTCGGTCCAGACTTTCACATCCGGGCAGGCTGCGGGACAGGGCTGCGGGACAGGGCCGCGGGACGGGGCAGCCGGGACGGGGCAGCCGGGGCAGGGGAGTCGGGTGCGGGCCAGGCCGTTGCCGGTCAGCCGTGGGTGCGGCGGTATTCCTCGAGCGCCTCGACGACAAGGTCGTGGTCATCGCGCTGGGCCAGCCCGGAGACGCCGACGACGCCGATGAGCGAGCCCCGTACTCGCAGGGGGAAGGCGCCGCCGTGCGCGGCGTGTGTGTTCGGGTCGAGGTTCGAGTCGGTGCTGAAGTCGCGGGAGTTCGCTCGGAAGCGCATGCCCACGGCGTAGGAGGAGTTGGCGAAGCGCCGCACCACCCGGAACTTGTTCTCGAGCCAGGCGTCATTGTCGGCGCAGGCACCGGGCAGGGCGGCATGGAAGACGCGCTGGTCGCCGAACATGATCGACACCGCGATCGGATGCCGCCGGGCATTGCCGAGTTCCACGAGCCGCGACCCGACGGCCCAGGCGTCGCCCACGTCGAAGGAGTCGAACTGAATGACACGTTCCTGCTCGAGAAGCAGCGGGAGAAGGTCTGCGGCGTCGTGCGCGTCGGTCATCGCATGCCTTTCGGGTTGAATGATGAACAGGGCAGAGGCGCCCGCAGTCAGTCTTCCACTCCCGCGCTCGCAACGGGAGCCAGTGCTAACGCAAACGAGTCGCCAAATATCGATAAGCGTCGATATACTGGGAGGACCGTCATCACGGACAAGTCGTCCCCTCTGGATGCCGGTCTAGGAGATGGTCACCCATGGCACACATCGAGATTTTCGAACCGGGACTGTGCTGCGGCACAGGCATCTGCGGAGTCGACGTCGACCAGGCGCTGGTCACCTTCTCCGCGGACTTCGATTTCACCCGCGCGAACGGCGGCGACATTGCCCGATTCAACCTGGCCCAGGAGCCCCTCGCCTTCGTGCAGAACGAGGTGGCCCGCCAGTTCCTGCACACCGTCGGCCAGGAGGGCCTGCCCGTCACGCTCGTAGGGGGAGCCACCGTGCTCACCGGCCGCTACCCGACCCGCGCCGAGCTCGCGAGCTGGACCGACGTGGCGGCTGTCGACACCGGCGCGGCTAGTCACCGTGCGGCCGTGCAGCCGGAGGGAACGGTGCGGCTGCTAGCCATGGCCGGGTCCGGTAGCGCCACAGCCACCGAGATCACTGAAAATACCGCGGGTGCCGATGCCGGCTGCTGCGGCAACGGCGGCTGCTGCTAGGGCCGATCATGACGACCCTGCGCTTCCTCGACGACGCCCCACGTTTCCTCTTCTTCACCGGCAAGGGCGGGGTCGGCAAGACCTCCATCGCGTGCGCGAGCGCGGTGCGTCTGGCCGATTCCGGGGCATCCGTGCTGCTGGTCAGCACCGATCCGGCCTCCAATGTGGGCCAGGTCTTCGGGGTGACCATCGGCAACACGGTCACGCCGATCGCGGCGGTGCCCGGCCTGTCGGCCCTCGAAATCGACCCCGAGCAGGCGGCCGCGCAGTACCGCGAACGCATCGTCGGCCCAGTGCGCGGCCTGCTGCCGCCCGCCGAGATGGCCTCGATCGAGGAGCAGCTCTCGGGTGCCTGCACCACCGAGATCGCCTCGTTCAACGAGTTCACCGACCTGCTGACGGATGCCGCGTGGACGGCCGCGTACGACCACATCCTCTTCGACACGGCCCCCACCGGGCACACCATCCGTCTGCTGCAGCTGCCCGGGTCGTGGACCGACTTCCTCACCGAGGGCACGGGCGACGCGTCCTGCCTCGGGCCGCTCTCCGGCCTCGAGAAGCAGCGCGCCGTCTACGCCGACGCCGTGGCCGCCCTCGCCGACCCTGCCCGCACCCGGCTGGTGCTCGTGGCGCGCGCCCAGGGCGGCGCCCTGCGGGAGGCCGCCCGCACCCAGGCAGAACTCGACGCCATCGGCATGCAGCGTCAGCACCTGGTGGTCAACGGCATCCTGCCGGCCGGACCGGCAACGGATTCTGATGCCGATGCGGGCACGCCCGCCGAGGCCGACCCGCTCTTCGACGCCATCCGGGTGCGCGAACAGCAGGCGCTCGCGGCGATGCCCGCGGGGCTGCGCACCGCGCCCACCGACTACGTGGGGCTGAAGAGCACCAACATGGTCGGCTTGGCCGCGCTCCGCAGCCTGTTCGAGCCTGAAGTCGTCCCGACACCGGGCACCGGAATCGCCACGGTCGCTCCGGGGGCCCCGCTCTCGGCTCTCGTCGACGAGATCGAGGCCGGCGGCCACGGCCTGGTGATGCTGATGGGCAAGGGCGGTGTGGGCAAGACCACGCTCGCGGCGGCGATCGCCGTCAGCCTCGCCGAACGCGGGCTGCCCGTGCACCTCACCACGACCGACCCGGCCGCGCACCTCGATGACACCCTGGCTGGCGGGCTGGCGAACCTGACCGTGTCCCGGATCGACCCGGCCGTCGAAATCGCCAACTACTCCGAGCGGGTCATGCGCACGAAGGGCGCTCACCTCGACGCGCAGGGCCAAGCCATGCTCCGCGAGGACCTGCGTTCGCCGTGCACGGAGGAGATCGCCGTGTTCCAGGCCTTCTCCCGCGTGAGCCGGGAAGCGAAGGGCACCTTCGTCGTGATGGATACCGCGCCCACGGGCCACACCCTGCTGCTGCTGGATGCGACCGGGTCGTACCACCGCGAGGTCACCCGGCAGCTGGGCGGCGGCATCCGTCTGACGACGCCGATGATGCGGCTGCAGGACCCGGAGCAGACGAAAGTGATCCTGGTCACCCTCGCCGAGACCACGCCCGTGCTCGAGGCCGCGGAGCTGCAGGCCGACCTGGAGCGGGCCGGCATCACCCCGTGGGCGTGGATCGTGAACAACTCGATCGCCGCGGCGGCGCCGACCAACCCGCTGCTGCTCGCGCGGGCCCGGAACGAGCTCCCCGAGCTCGAGCACGTGCACGAGAAGCGCGCCCCGCGGCTCGCGGTGGTGCCGCTGCTGGCGGAGGAGCCGGTGGGCATTCCGGCGCTGCTCGCGCTCGACGCGGGGCGGCAGCCCGCGCCGGCATCCGTTCGCTAGCTGGCCGGTCGGCCAGCGAGGGGGTCGGCCGGTGTTCCAGCCCCTACGTCTGTCGAGTCTGAGGCCCCGAAGTACCTGCGCCCGAACGAATTCGACGGAGATTCTGGCCAAATCGGGTTCAAACAGTTGGAAAGAGCGCTCTCAGCACAAAATCTCCGTCGAATTGGTTCGACACCGAGGGCGGGATGCCAGCTGTGCGGAAAGCGTCCACGCGGTGCGGTCGACTCGCACCTGCCGCAGTGAAATAACCAATCGTCAGGACTGACCCGGTTAGCGCACGACCGGCCGGGCCGTGGTGCCGCGCACGGCAGACCAGACGACGATGACGCCCGCGAGCACCATGGTGACCAGCCCGAGCCCGGAGTAGCCGATCGCGCTCAGGATCAGGCCGGCCAGGGCTCCGCCGAGGGCACCGGCCCCGTTCATCGATAGGTCGGAGAAACCCTGCAGGGCGGCGCGGTCGTGCACGCCCACCACCTCGGCGATCAGCGCCGAGCCGGCGACGACGGATGCCGACCAGCCCAGTCCGAGCAGGATCAGCCCCACCGTCATGGCAGTTTGTGACTCCCCGGCCAGCCAGAAGATCGCCAGCGAGACCAGCAACAGGCTCTGGCCGATGAGGATGACGGGCATCCGTCCCAGCCGGTCGGCCAGCCAACCGAAGACGGGCGAGAGCGCGTACATGCCGGCGACGTGGAAACTGATGGTCAGCCCCACCAGCGTCAGGGTGGCGCCGTGGTCGCGCAGGTGCACCGGGGCCATCGACATCAGGGCGACCATGGTGGCGTGGCTGCAGGCGATCACGACCACTGCGAAGCGGGCCTGTGGGTTGACGCGCACGATGGCCAGGCCGCCGCGCCGCGTGCCGCCGACGGGGTCGACCTCGCGTGCGGCGAGGGCGGTGAGCAGCGGGTCGGGGCGGAGTCCGACCGTGTAGACAACGGCCGCGCCGACCGTGGCGATCAGGGAGAAGGCGAAGGCACCGGTCAGAGGGGGCAGGCCGAGGGCCCTTCCCACGGTCTCGCCGGGGCCGAACAGGTTCGGGCCGAGCACGGCGCCGATGGTCGTCGACCAGACCACGATGGACAGGTCGCGCGCCCGGAATTGTGTGCTTGCGAGGTCGGTGGCGGCGAAGCGGGCCTGCAGATTCGTGGCCGATCCGGCGCCGAGGAGCATCAGGGCCAGCAGGAGCAGCGGGAAGATGTCGACCGTGACCGAGGTGATGGCGAGAACAGCGCCGGAGCCGGCGATGAGCGAGCCGGTCGCGAGGGAGCGGCGGCGCCCGCGGCGCTGGGCCAGGCGGGCCAGCGGTACGGCCACGAGGGCGGCGCCGAGGGTGCTCATGGTGGCGGCCATGCCCGACCAGGCGCTGGAGCCGGAGAGCTGCGCGGCCAGCAGGGCGCCGAGGGAGAGCGTCGCGCCCATGCCGATGCCGCCGAGGATCTGGCCTGCGATGAGCACCCGCACGACCGTGCGCTGCAGCGGCGTGTGGTCGGCGGGCGCGGGCGCGGGGCGGGCGTCCGGGGTCACGGGCGCGGGCGCATCCGGATTGGTGGACATCGGACTCCCTTGTGGCATGTGCGCTGGGGTTTCAGCATACCCCAGGGGGTAATTAGACTTCGACGACGAGCAGGGTGTCGAGGGCGAACGTGACGGCGCCGCCGTCGCCGGGGGCCTCCGGGTCGGTGGCGAGGTCGCGGCGGATGGTCTCGCAGCGCACGACCCGGGAGGCACCCGGGCTTGCGGGGTCGATGCAGGAACGCAGCAGCTCGGGCGAGTAGAGGATGGCCGGATCGCCTGGTCCGGGGGCCCCGGTCGCGAGGTTGGTCTGGTCGTGCCCGAGCGCGACCAGGTGCCCGCCGGGGGAGAGCCACCCGGCGGCGCGGGCCAGCACGGCGCGCAAGGCGGGCTCGGGCAGGTGCAGGTACATCACGGTGACCAGGTCGAAGCTTTCGCCTGTCGGATCCCAGGTCGTGGCGTCGCCGACCTGCCAGTCCACCGACACGCCTGCCTCGGCGGCGTGCGCTTCGGCCAGGCCGACGGCTTCGGCGGAGAAGTCGACCGCCGTGACCGTCCAGCCGTGGCCGGCCAGCCAGATCGCGTTGCGACCGTCGCCGGTGGCCAGATCCAGCGCACGCCCCGGCGGGAACGGGCTCACGGTGTCCTGCACGATCTGTGCCGGCAGAGCCGACCACAGACGTCCGGCCTGGCCGGCCTGTGCCTCACGGGCGAGGCGGTAGCGGGTGTCCCATTCGGTGGCGTCCATGGCGTGTCCTCTCGGCGGGCATCCGTCGGTGTGAACGGATGCTGCGCGATGGCCAGTTTCGCACGGAAGCGGCGGCTCAGCGGGAGAGCGCTGCCAGCTCGGCCCGGGTGGAAGCACCCACCTTGCGCAGCAGGTTGGCGACGTGGAACTTGACCGTGTTCTCGCTGATCGAGAGCGTCTCGGCGATCGCCCGGTTGCGGGCGCCGGAGGCGACCAGCTCGAGCACGCCCTTCTCGCGCGGGCTCAGACCCCACGCGGCGGCGGCCGTGAGCGGTGCGAGCGGCACGTCGAGGGGGAGGGTGACGGTCATTTCGGACCCCCAGCCGGTCGTCGCCTCCAGCCGCAGCGAGCCGTTCAGTGCGGCCACCCGGCTCGTCAACCGGCTGACGCTCGGGCTGTCCGGGGTGAGGTCGCCGGAGCCGTCGTCGCGGATGTGGATCAAAAGGTTGCTGCCGTCGCAGTCCCAGTGCACGCGCACGCGGGCCACCCCGGCCTGCTCGACCAGAGCCAGGACCGCGCCGCGCACGATGGCCCGGGCGGCGTGGGCCACCTCGCCGGGCAGGGCCCGGCCGTTCACGGGCGGCTCGATGAACTGCACGTCGAGGTCGCCGAAGCGCACGAGCGGGCGCAGGTCGTCGCGCAGGCGTTCGAAGGCCCGAGCAACGGGCTCCTCGGTGAGGGACCGGTCGAGGTCGGAGACGGCGCGCAGCGCCACCATCGCCGTCGCGGCCAGGTCGATCGCGGTTTGCCGGGCCGAGGCGTCGCTCGTGTTCCGGGAGCGGAGCACGGCGAGCAGGGACTCGAGCGTGGTCGCCTGCGTGTCGGTCAGGTCGGCGACGACCCGGGCGCGCTCGGCGGCGGCCGAGCGGGAGTCGAACGGCTCGATCGAGGGGGCTGGGCGCTGACTATTCACCTCAGCATCCTACCGGAGGCGCGTTCAGCCATCCGTTCGGGTAGGTGCACCGCCCGTTCGGTGGGCCTCCTGCCCGCCCGAAAGAGTGGACCATAAGGGGATGCCTTCTTGCACCGACACCCCCGTGACACTGACCGTGACCGAATCGCTCGCCGCCATCGCGGCCGAGAACGCCGGGATCGTGCGCCAGCTCCTGACGACGGCGACCACGAACAGCGCGAACACCACGAACAGCGCGAACAGCACTGACGACACGGCCGGCCTCCCGACCCTCGACCAGGCTGCGGCCGCCCTGCGGGGAGCCCGGCGCGTGTTCGTTCTCGGCGCGGGCCGGTCCGGCCTGGCCCTGCGCATGACCGCGATGCGGCTGATGCACCTCGGGCTCGACGTGCACGTGGTCGGCGAGGTCACCACCCCGGCGATCGCGGCCGGCGACGTGCTGCTGGTAGCGAGCGGGTCCGGCGCGACGGCCGCCGTCGTGCGCGCGGCCGAGACCGCCGCGGCATCCGGTGCCCGGGTAATCGCGATCACCACCGCTCCGGACTCCCCGCTCGCCGCGCTGGCCGCGGTGACCGTGGTCGTGCCGGCCGCCCAGAAGCAGGACCACGACGAACTCCGGTCGCTGCAGTACTCGGGCGCGCTCTTTGAACAGACCGTCGTCGTGCTCGGCGACGCGATCTTCCACAGCCTGTGGAAGGCATCCGGGGCCACGGCCGACGATCTGTGGCCGCGGCACGCCAACCTCGAATAACGCTTTTCACTCACTCAGACCTATCAGACCTCACCAGACGTCACCAGAACCGGAAAGAAGACCATCATGAAGCTTCAAGTCGCCATGGACGTACTCACCACGGATGCGGCCCTCGAGCTGGCCGCGAAAGTTGCACCCTACGTGGACATCATCGAGCTCGGCACCCCGCTGATCAAGGCGGAGGGCCTGCGTGCCGTGACCGCCATCAAGGCCGCTCACCCCGACAAGACGGTCTTCGCCGACCTCAAAACGATGGATGCCGGTGAGCTCGAGGCCGACCTGGCGTTCACCGCCGGCGCCGACCTGGTGACCGTGCTCGGCACGGCCGGGGACAGTACCATCGTCGGGGCCGTCGCCGCAGCCACGAAGCATGGCAAAGGCGTCGTCGTCGACCTGATCGGCGTCGCCGACAAGGTGACGCGGGCCCGCGAAGTGACAAAGCTCGGCGCCGTCTTCGTCGAGATGCACGCCGGCCTTGACGAGCAGGCGGAGCCCGGCTTCTCGCTCTCGACTTTGCTCAACCAGGGTGAGACCGCCCGGGTTCCGTTCTCCCTGGCCGGCGGTGTGAGCGTCGCCACCATTGCCTCCGTGCAGCGTGCCGGGGCCCGGGTCGCCGTCGCCGGCGGCGCCATCTACGGCGCGGAGGACCCGGCCGCCGCGGCGGCCGCCCTGCGCGCCGCCATCATCTAGCCACCCCGGAGTCCGCGCCGGAGTTGGCGCGGGAGTCCGCGTGGATACGGAAAAAGCACCCTCGTTTCGAGACGAGGGTGCTTTCTCGTGGGGGCAGGGAGGGGGGGTGTCAGCCGAGTAGCATCTTGCCGAGCGTGTCAGCGGAGTAGACGGTCGCGGTCGCCTCGGCGGCCTCGGACGGGGAGCCATAGCCCCACTCCACGAGGATGGCCGGCACGCCGTGGGCGGCCGCACCTTCCGCGTCGTAGCGGCGGTCACCGACCATGACGGGCTGGCTGAGGTCGGCACCGGCGGCGGCGAGGCGCTCGAGGGCCTCCGCCACGACGTCGGCCTTGGAACTGCGCGTCTCGGTGTCGGTGGAGCCCACGATGGCGGTGAAGTACTGTGCCAGGTCGAAGTGCTCGAGCACCGCGATCGCATTGTGCTGGGTTTTGCTGGTGGCCACGGCCATCGGAATCTTCGCCGCGTGGATGCGCTCGAGGAGCCCGGCGACGCCCGGGAAGATGGCGGTGTCCAGCAGGTGCTTGCCCTGGTCGTCGGCGCGGTAGACGGCGACAGCCTCGGCGGCCTCCTCCGGTGTCATTCCCGCGTACTCGCGGAAAGCGGCCAGCAGAGGCGGCCCCACGTAGGCCAGTAGTTCCGCGTCGGCGGGAACCGGGCGGCCCAGCACGGCGAAGGTGCGGGCGAGGGCATTGGTGATGGCCGGGGCGGAATCGGTGATCGTTCCGTCAAGGTCAAATATGATGGCACTCCACGTGCGGGTCAATGTCGAAATCACAGGCTAATACTAGGGGTCGGGAGTCGATCCATCGCATGAATTTAAAGAAAAATAGGAGTAATACGCTTTCGCGCGGGCCGCCAGCCCCTAAAAGAGTTTCGATTGTGTGTCGTCGAGTCCGCGCATGGCGTCGTAGTCGAGAACGAGGCAACGGATGCCCCGGTCCTCGGCCAGGGTGCGCGCCTGCGGCTTGATGATCTGTGCGGCGAAAACCCCGATCACCGGCGCAAGATGCGGGTCGCGGTTCATGAGTTCGAGGTAGCGCGTGAGCTGTTCGACCCCGTCGATGTCGCCGCGCCGCTTCAGCTCCACGGCGACGGATCCGCCCGTGGAGTCGCGCGCCAGGATGTCGACCGGGCCGATCGCCGTCATGTACTCCCGGCGCACCAGGATATGGCCGTCGCCGAGCAGGTGGATGTGCTCGGCCAGCAGCTTCTGCAGGTGGGCCTCGACGCCGTCCTTGATCAGCCCGGGGTCGATGCCGAGCTCGTGGGCGGAGTCGTGCAGCACCTCGTAGATGCTGACGATGAGCTGATCGGCGGTCTTGGCGTGGGTGACCGTCCAGACGGCCGTGACGCCGGCCTCCGTCTGGTCGTCATCGGGCCAGGACAGCGCCAGGCTGCACGGCGGGCTCATCCAGTTGAGCGGCTTGTACGAGCCGCCGTCGGAGTGCACGAGCACGCTGCCGTCCGACTTGATCATGAGCAGGCGGGTGGCCAGCGGCAGATGCGCGCTCAGTCTCCCGGCGTAGTCGACGGAACATTTCGCAATCACAAGGCGCACGGTTCGAGCCTAACCGCGCCGCGGCATACGTTCGCCCACCCTCGACGAACCTCCCGCGCCCCGGGTCCGAACCAATTCGACGGAGATTTTGCCGTTTCGGCTTGAAACAGCCCCAAAACCGGCCTCTAGCGCCAAAATCTCCGTCGAATTCGTTAGGCGGCGGGGGCGCTGGTGCGCTCGCGCGCGGCGGGGGCGGCCAGGCCCGCCAGAACCATCAGCGCCAGGATCAGGAACAGGGCGTTCAGGATGCCCCAGGCCTCCCCGAGCAGGCCGAGCACGGGCGGGCCCACGAGGAACGCGAAGTAGCCGATCATGGCGACGGCGCTCACTCGGGCGGCGGCGTTCTGCGTGTCGTCGGCGGCGGCCGACATGCCCACCGGGAAGCCGAGCGACGCGCCGAGACCCCAGAGCACCGTGCCGGTGTAAAGCAGCCCCTCGTTCGGCGCGAGGATGAACAACACCAGGCCCAGGATGCCCAGCGCGGCGCAGGCGCGCAGCACCGGTACCCGCCCGAACCGGTCCAGGATCGGCCCGCCGAACACTCGGCCGACGGTCATCGCCGTCACGAAGACGCCGAAGATGATGGCGCCCTCCGTGTTGCTCAGCCCGTGCCCGTCGACGGCGGCCAGGGCCAGCCAGTCGTTGGCCGAGCCCTCGGCGAAGGTCATGCCCAGCACGATCGTGCCGATCAGGAGGATCCTCGTGTCACCCCACGCGGACAGGCCGACGCGCAGGCGCTCCCGCCACGGCGGCGCAGGGCGCGGCCCGGCCTCCGCCGTTCCCGGCGCGACGCCCGGCTCCGCGCCC